>CALDSL010000375.1 GCA_937920255.1 uncultured Anaerolineaceae bacterium
TACTGGAGTCGATCGAAACCTACCGAGGTGATTAGCCTGGTGGCCGGTATTCGAATGATGTTTTGACTCGCGCCGGGAAAGTTGTTACAATAAACCGATGCGGGGTTAGAAGCAATATTGTGTGAAGGAAATGCGCCATGCCATTTGTTCATCATCGAAGCGCTCATGGATTATGCGAGGCTGCTGGTGAAGCGGCAAATCTTGAATGGCGTTCCCTGGAAACGAGAAGAAACCGAATGACAATCCAATTTAGTGGTAGCCGCTGCCACGCTCGGGGGGATGAATGGTAGAAAAGCCGCCCGAACGCAGCCTGGGCATGATTATCGCCCGAAATACAGTCGTGGTAACCGCTGGCACTGGCGTGTTGAAGTTAATCAACTTCCTGTTCAATGTGTACGTGATCCGGCAGTTGGGCGACGACCGCTACGGCCAGTATTCGGTCGTCTTGGCGTTCGTGGGCATTTACCAGATCTTTGCCGAACTGGGCGTTTCACAGTTTGGGATGCGCGAAACCGCCAAAGACCGCACCCGCACGGAGAATCTGTTCTGGAACCTGGTATCGGTGCGGCTGTTGTTGGGGATCGTCGCGGTGATCGTGATGCCGTTGATCGCCACCACGCTGGGATATGACGAGCAACTGGTGCAGGGCATCTTTCTGTTTGGCTGCACTTTCCTGCTGGCGGCGGTTCAGGTGCCGTTGGAAGGCGTGCTGGCGGCGCACGAGCGTTTTGATTACGTGACTGCCATCAGCATCGTGGGGCAGGTAACCTTTGTGATCGTGGGCGGGTCGTTCCTGCTGAGCGGGCGCAGCTATATCTGGCTGATCGTTGCCAGCCTGATTGCCGCCGTCCCGGCGATCCTGGTGGCGCTGTACGCGGTCATCCACAACCGGCTGCTGCACATGCGCGTGCAGATCCAACCCAAAACCTGGTATGGGCTGGTGCGCGGCGGGCTGCCGTTCGCAGTCATCGCGTTGACGCTTTCCCTGGCCTACAAGGTGGACACGATCCTGCTCAAGCAATTTACCGATGACAGCATGGTGGGCTGGTACAACGCTGCCTATAACCTGGTGTTCTCGCTGATGTTCCTGATCAATGGGTTCAAAGAGGCGATCGTGCCATCACTGGCGCGCACGTATGTGAGCGACCCGGGACAGGTGGCGCGCTGGTATCACCGCACGGTGAAAGTGCTGATGATCATCGCGCTGCCGATCGCGGTGGGCGGCACGCTGACCGCTTTCCCATTAATCCGCCTGCTGTACACGGATGCTTACCTGCCCTCGGCGCTGGCGCTGATGGTGTTGATCTGGGATGTGCCGTTCCTGATGTTCACGGCGTTTTGCGGCAATATCACCACGGTGATTAACGAGGAGCGCCAGGCGGCGCGCATCTACGGCATCAACGCGGTGGCCAATATTCTGCTCAACCTGTGGGCCATTCCGCGCTACGGCGTGATGGGTGCGGCGATCATCACCGTGGCCACAGACCTGATCGGCACGATCCAGTTTTACTGGATGCTCAACCGCAAGCTATCGCACCCGGATTTGCGCGTGGAACTGGTCAAAATCCTGGCAGCTTCGGGAATCATGGGTATTGTAGTGTATCTATTTCGCGATTTTCACGTTCTTATTAATATCGGCATCGGCGCGGCAGTGTATGTTGTCATGATCCTGATCCTTCGCCTGTTTGATACCAACGAATGGAGCATGATCTTAAGGTTGCTGCGGCCCTCCCGGCAGACGTAATCCTTCAACAGGGGGCGGAGCAAATCGCCGCCCGGGAGCGTGTAATATCAGAAATGACGATCTGACAATTCTGGCGCAGAAAACGGCCAGCGGACCGGCTGGCATTGGGCATCCTTTTCCATGAATATCCTGATGGCCGTCCACCACTTCCCGCCGCATTACTCGGGGGGCGCGGAATGGCGCACGCTGCGTACGGCTGTGGCGCTGCAGCAGCGCGGCCATACGGTGCGGGTGGTGGCAATCGAGTCAATCCAGAGCGATCCCGCGCAGGGATTCACCTGGTACGATGAAGTATACGAGGGCGTGCACATTCGCCGGCTGTCTTTCAACATGCGCTCAGCCCCGGATTATTTCCGCTGGCAGTTCGACAATCCGTGGGTGGGGTCGCACATCGAGGCGATGCTGCGCGTGGAGCAGCCGGACGTGTTTCATATGGTGGGCGGGTATCTCATCACCGCCAGCGCGCTGGCCGCGGCCGAGCGGGCAAAGATCCCCAGGGTGATTTCGCTGACGGACTACTGGTGGATTTGCCCGCGCATCTCGCTGCTGCGCACCGACGGTACGATATCGGATATTCCCATCCGCGCGGAAAACTGCGTGCGCTGCCTGGGTGAGGAACGCCGGCGCTTCCGGCTACCGGGTAAAATAGCGCCGAATGTGATGGACGTCTACTGGCGGAAGCAGCGGCAGGGCATTGACCAAATCAACGAGCGCCTGTCGTTCCTGCTGGACACGCTGAACCGGGTAAACGCGATCGTCTGCCCGTCGCGTTTTTTGATGAACATCTACGCGCGCATGGGCATCAACCCGCGGCTGATGCGGTTTGTGCGCCAGGGGCGAGATTTTCCCGGCTTGACGCACGAAATGACGCAGAAAACGCCTTCGCCGGTGCTGCGAATTGGGTATATCGGGCAAATCGCGAAGCTCAAGGGCGTGCACGTGCTGATTGAGGCGGTGCGCAAACTGCCGGGCGCGAAGGTGCAACTCGATATTTACGGCGACCTGCACGCGTTTCCGCGCTACAGCGCGATGCTGGAGGAGATGTCAGCGGGAGACCCGCGCATCCGGCTGTTGGGTACGTATGAGCGTCTCAGCCTGGCCTTGCAGGAACTGGATGTGGTGGTGGTGCCGTCTCTGTGGTATGAGAACAGCCCCAATTCGATATTGGAGGCCTTTGCCCACCGGACACCGGTGATCACATCCAACCTGGGCGGGATGGCGGAGCTGGTGCAGGACGGCCAGAATGGCATGCTGTTCACGCCCGGCGATTCCGACGACCTTGCGCGTCACATCCAGTGCCTGCTGGACGATCCGGCCACGCTGGAAGCGCTGCGGTCTGGCATCCAGCCAATAAAATGCATGTCTGAAGAGATGGATGAGCTGGAAATGTTATATAATCAGGTCACAAATACCTATCCGCTTTCAAAACCAGCGGGCGAAATGGTAGTGATCGAACAAACAGGAATGAGTGGGGAAAAACCCGGTTAAGTTTTTCGTGTTTTCGAAAAATTGGGGGAAACGAGAGGTTTCCTCTTCCGTTATTGATATGTACACTGATTTATCGCGCGGCGAGAACCATCGTGTGCGCCGGCAGATTGCAGCCGGAACGTACTTGGCATTTCCGCGCGGATTATCCGGCGGCCTGCGCGGCTGCCGCATCGAGAGAGAGACCGCATGAACGCAAATCAATCGCTGCCCCGGGTCGTCGTCATCGTGCTGAACTGGAATGGTTCCGCGGATACGTTGTGTTGTCTTGAAACCCTGGAGAAAGTCACGTACCCGGGCTGCGAGGTACTGGTGGTGGATAACGGCTCTACGGACGATTCCGTCGCCATTTTGCGCCGCGCGTTTCCGCAAGTCAATCTACTCGAGACCGGGCAAAACCTGGGTTTTGTGGGCGGGAACAATGTGGGGTTGGAGTTCGCGCGTGGCTCGGGCGCGGAATATGCGCTGCTGCTCAACAACGACACTGAGGTGGCCCCCGACTTCCTTGATCACCTGGTGGCAGCCGCTGAAAGCGACCCGCAGGTGGGCATCACCGGGCCGAGCATTTACTACTTCGACGAACCGGACACCTTCTGGTCGGCGGGCGGCAGCATCGATTGGAAAAAGGGTGTCACCAACATGGTGGGCATCAACCAGGTGGAGCAGGGGCAGTATGGCATGCAGCCCCGCGCGGTCGATTTCGTCACCGGGTGCGCGCTGCTGATTAAGATGGACGTGGTGAACAAGGTGGGGATGCTGGATCCGCGCTTTTTCCTGTATTACGAAGAGACGGAATGGTGCGTGCGCGTTCGAAAAGCGGGCTACGGAATTTTGCACGTTCCGGCATCAAAAATCTGGCACAAGATATCTCCGGTAGCACGCGAAGCCTCACCGATGGTACACTATTATATGACGCGCAACCGCTTGCTGTTTCTCAAACTCTCGGATGCCAGCCTGATCTCTTGGGTCAATACGTATGTTGAATACGCGCGTACCTTAACAAGTTGGGCGCTGCGCCCTCGCTGGCGAGGGAAAATTTCTCAGCGTCAGGCCATGCAACAGGCGATTCTTGACTTTGCCCGCCAGCGATTCGGCAAAGTGGAATGGAACAGTGGATAATGAACATTCTATTCCTTTCACGCTGGTATCCTGACCCGCCTGACAATGGGTCGAAACTGCGTATTTTCCATCTGCTGCGTCATCTTTCTGAGACATGTACCATCGACCTGATTTCCTTCACTAGTGAGCCACCCGACCCGGAGAAGAGCAGGGGATTGGCCAAATTCTGTCGCAATGTTTGGACGGCAGAGTATGTGCCCTTTGTGCCGAGAAAGTTTGACAGCTTTCAGGGTCTGTTTTCTTCGACGCCCCGTTCGGTAAAGGCCACCTATAGCACAGAGCTTGACCAGTTGGCTATCAGGGCAGTAAGCGAGAATGTCTACGATATGGTCATCGCCTCTCAGATTGATATGATCCCCTATGCTGCCAAACTAAACGTGCCGGTGCGATTAGTGGAAGAGATGGAATTAACCACGATGTGGGAGCAGTACGCCTTACAGCGTAATCCACTTAAACGTCTGCGCTGGTTTCTAACATGGCATAAACTAAAGAGTTATCTACGCCGTACATTAAAAGATTTCCATGCCTGCACCGTGGTTTCGGATGCGGAGCGGAAACGATTGCAATCAGTCGTACCGCACATGAAGCAGGTGGCAGTAATCCCAAATGGGGTGGACACCGAATATATGAGCGGCGATTTTGGTCCGTTGGAGCTGGACTCGCTGGTTTACAACGGCGCGCTTACCTACAAGGCCAACTATGACGCAATGGCTTATTTCTTGAAAGAGGTATTTCCGCGGATACAATCTGGCCGGCCTGGTGTACGCCTGTATATCACCGGTAAGACGGACGGGGTGCGGATCGATAAGCTGGCGGTGAACAGTGGCGTAATCTTTACTGGGTATCTACCCGATATTCGCCCGCGAGTGGCTACGAGTTGGGTGAATGTGGTTCCGCTGCGTCTTGGCGGCGGCACGAGATTGAAAATCCTCGAGTCGCTCGCATTGGGGACACCGGTGGTTTCGACTACGAAAGGAGCTGAGGGTTTGAATTTGCGCGCAGGCGAGGATTACTTGCGCGCCGATTCTCCCGCCGCCTTTGCCGACGCCACGCTCCGGTTACTGGGTAACGAGAAGATGCGCAGCGAATTAGCGATAGCGGGTCGCAACAAAGTGCATGAAGAATATGATTGGTCTATCGTGGGCGAGCGGTTAAGTGAATATATCGAGCGGATTGCTGCGACGACAGAAAGATCGGCGCGTATACCGTTGATCGCTTGAAATTGACGTAGATTACAGGAGCAATTGGCGCATGGCAAGTAGAGAATGGCAAAACAGGCAGCACCCATACGCGCGCGTCCCCGCGCTGCAGAACCCGACGGTACGACGCCGGTTGGGGGTTTTTGCCATGATCGTGTTGGTGCTGGGCCTTTCCGCGGGCACTGGCCTGCTGACCGGCGGATATTACAGCCGCCTGGGCCTTTTGGCGGCGTATGCGCTGTTGATCGGCCTGGTGGGTTTCTTTTATATCTCCGAGCGGTTGAACCTGGGCATGCTGCTGTTGCTGTTTACGGCCGGGTTTGTGCCGCTTTCGCTGCCCACCGGCACGGCCAGCCGCATCCCCGACAGCATGGTGATTGCGGTGGCGCTGGCGGCGGTGTGGGTGATCCGCATGCTGGTGGTGGATAAGCGCTTTCACCTGGCGTCCAGCCCGACCAATGCCCCGGTCCTGTTGTGGATCATCGTCACGGTCATCTCGCTGGCGTGGAGCATGTATTTCCGCGACCCGCAGGTGGTGATCTGGGATTCATTCCCGCTGGTGCAGGTAGCCTCGGCGGTATTGATGGTGGCGCTGCCGGCGGCCTATCTGCTGGTGGGCAACTTCGTGCGCGAAGGCTGGGTGTTGAAGTTGATGGCGCTGATGATGGTAGTCCTGGGGGTGGCGGCCCTGGGGCAGCATTTTATTGGGATAGACCTGGGAATCCTCAACAACGGCGGTCTGATGTACATGTGGGCAGCCGGTATTTCGTTGTCGCTGGCGCTGTTTAACGAACGCCTGCCGCTGCCGTTCCGCGCGCTTCTGCTGGCGCACGCGGTTGGCTGGGTGGTGTGGGGCTTCTTTATGAATATCTCGTGGGTGGCGGGCTGGTTCCCCGGGTTCATCGCCATGGGGCTGCTCGTGCTGATCCGCTCGCGCAAGCTGGTGGTGGCGGCGATCCCGGCTGTGATCGGCGCGGCTCTGCTGAACATCGATTACATCAAGGACCGCCTGAACGACGAAACCAACGAGAGTGGCATCACCCGCCTGGCAGCGTGGGCGGTGAACTGGCGCGTCACCAGCGAACACTGGCTCTTTGGCACCGGCCCGGGTGGATATGCCGCCTATTATATGACCTACTTCCCGTTCGCGGGCATGGCCACCCACAATAATTACCTGGACATCTTTGCCCAAACCGGTTTTGTGGGCATGGCGGTGTGGCTGTGGCTGTTTGGCGCGATGCTGTGGCAGGGCGGCCGTCTGGTTTGGAGACTTCGCGGGCGCAGAGATTTTTACGAAGCGATGGCCAACATGGCCTTTGCCGGGACGGTGGCGTGCGTGGTGATCATGTTCTTCGGCGATTGGATGGTGCCGTTCGCGTACACGCAGACGATCGCCGGGTTCGACTACGCGGTGTTCAACTGGATCTTTCTGGGTACCATCACGGCCATCGATCATATGATCCCGGCGGAGACAGGGGCGGCGCATGTTTGATGTATCCATCATTGTGGTGAACTGGAACACCCGCCAACTGCTGCGCGACTGCATCGATTCGATCCTGCGCCATTC
>CALDSL010000376.1 GCA_937920255.1 uncultured Anaerolineaceae bacterium
GCCAACAAGACCGTCACCATCGACGCCAACAACTTCCCCGCGAACCTTAACTTCCGCATCCGCGTTGGCCCGTTCTACAACTTCTGGAAGGGTGGCGAGGTAATCGGTACCATCAATTCAGGCAACGGCGGCAACTTCCGCTTCACCGTCAACCTGCCAGACGTGGTCAAGAACGTGGAACTGGTTTCCATCCGCCTCGATAGCGTGACCGGTGGATACTATGCCTACAACGCCTTCAAGAACGTCGACCTGGCCGTGGTCACCCCGGTACCCGGCAGCGTGACCCCCGTTCCCAGCGTTGGCGCCTGCACCGTCACCACCAACGTTCCCGGCTCGGTGAACAAGAGCGCCGAATTCGACGCCCGCTGGACGATCAAGAACACCGGCAACACCACCTGGGATATGAACAGCGTCGACTACAAGTTCCTCAGCGGCACCGAAATGCACAAACGCGACGGACGCTTCGACCTGCCCAACACGGTCAAGCCCGGCCAGAGCATCACCCTGATCGTTGACATGGTAGCGCCCAAGTACTCGGGCTACTACTCCACCACCTGGGGTATCGTCAGCGGCAACACCACCCTGTGCAGCCTGCCGGTCCAGATCTACGTGAAATAACCAACTTCCGCATCGGACCTCCCCGATCAGCCCCCCGCCCACATCCCTGGGCGGGGGGTCACTTTTTTAAACCGGGGTGAACAGCGCTACGATGATGCCGTCCGGGTCTTCGAGGCGCAGGACGCGCTGCCCCCAGGGGAAGGTGGTCGGCTCGAGCAGCACTTTCAGCCCGCGCTCCTGCGCGCGGCGGTAGAACGCGTCCACATCATCCACCTGGATCAACATGCTAACGCCCTGCGGGCGCGCCACCTCCACGCCTGGGGCGGCGGAGAAGATCTCGATCATACCCGCGCCGGCGTGGAAGACGCTGCCCGCGTCGCCCGGGCCGTAATCCCAATCGTGATCCAGCGGCAAGCCGAGATCGTCGCGGTAAAAGGCCACCGACGCGGCGTAATCACGCGCAGTGAACATAAAACGGAACTGCCCATTTGCGAGCACCATTTGCGCACAACACCTTTCTCAGCTTAGCCAGCCGGCTGGATCAGATCCCACTTATTGCCGTACAGATCCTGGAACACGACCACGGTCCCATACGGCTCATGCCGCGGCTGCTCCATAAACTGCACGCCGTGGGCCAGCATGTGATGATAATCATCCCAGAAGTCGCTGGTGCGCAGAAACAGGAACACCCGCCCGCCGGTCTGGTCGCCGATGCGGCTCTCCTGCTCGGGCGTCACCGCCCTGGCCAGCACCAGCGCCGCACCACCCTCTCCCGGGGAAATGACCACCCAACGCTTACCCTCGGTCTGCGGGGTATCTTCCACCAGAGTAAAACGCAGCGCCTGGGTAAAAAACGCAATCGCTTCATCGTAATCCCGCACGACCAGCGCCAGAGACGATAGTGTTCGTTCCATATGCATGTTCTCTTGTTTTCGCCTGTTATTATCGCGTCGTGTTGAAAGAAGGCTGTCTATGCGGATCATCGATCCTGAAAAGACGGGTCAAGAACTGGTTATTTCTTATCTTTCTTGCCTTTCTTCTCTTTCTTATCCTTCTTGTCCTTCTTATCTTTCTTGTCGCCCATGGTTGCCATCCTCCTTCCGCTGATATTCCATAGCCGGATCGGTGCGCGCTAGTCTTCGAGGATGAAGGTGACCTTCATCTGCACCCGGTACTCGCTGATTTGCCCGTCATCGTCGATGATGACTTCCTGATTCTCGATCCACGCGGATTTGATGTTCTTGAGCGTCTGGCCGGCGCGGGAAATCCCGGCGCGGATGGCGTCATCGAAACTCTGGCTCGAAGAAGCTTTAATTTCGGTTACACGCGCAATGCTCATCAGTTCCTCCTTGTCAAACCATATGGACCTGTTGGATGGAAAAGCGGTAGGCGGCACGCGCCGTCTACCGCTTATTATGGATCATATTGACCGGGAAAGCAAACCGCACTATCCCGCGCCGGAGGAACCACCGCCGCTGGCGCCGGCCGCCCCGCCCGCCGAGCCGCTGGACGTGGCTGCCTGGCTGGCGATGATCGCCGCCGAAACGTCGCTAAAGCGCACGCCGGCCTGCTCCAGGCTGTTCAACCACGGCGGCATGGGCACGTTGGGCTGATTCTCGAAGAAGCGCGCCCAGCCCGAGGCCAGGCCAAACCCGGCCGCATAGGGCAGGTACAGTGAAAACGCGTCCGGGCGGATGGAAGGCTCGCGCCCGCGCGAGACGTCCTTCAGATACTGCGCAAAGGACTGCCAGGCTGAAGCCTGCTGCAGCCCGCTGGCAGTGAGGGTGGAGAACATCGCGCCGGAAAGCGTGCCCACAAAACCCAGCACGAACATAGCGATCCCGGCGCCTACCAGCAAGGCGCGGATCAACGTGGGCAGTGGGAATACGGCAGCCACGGCCACCAGCGGCCCCAGCAGCAGCGCCAGCACCGAAACGCCGATCAGGCGATTGCGCTGGCGTTCGCGCTCGGCGTCTTTCCAGCCGTAGCCGGTCATCAGCGCGTCCAGCGGAGCGTTGATGGCTTTCTGGTTGCTGGTCAGGCGCGAACCCAACTCGTTGAAGCTGATGCGATCGCGCATACCGTGCTTATCGGTAAACAGCGCGTCCAGCAGCGCCTGCTCGTGCGGGCGCAGTACTTCCTCGCCATGAACATACACCAGCTCGAACTTTTTAGAGCGGAACATGCCCGGCTCCATATCAATCTCCAGCACACCGCGCTGCGCGAGATCGAACAGGGTGGCCAGGGCCGGGTCGCCGCTGCCGCGCAGTTTAGCGGCCAGCGCCGGCGGGATATCGGACGGCGGAGTTTGCTGCTGCGAGGAGTACGACAGCGGCGGCAAATCGTCGCGCCGGGTGCGCTGGTAAAAGCCCATCAGGGCGGCCGTACCCAGCAAACCGACTAGCGCTGCCGCGCCCAACCCGTAGGGGATGGCGGCGGTCGTTTCGCGCCGCTGCTGTTCCTGCGCCACCTGCCAGGCCGGCGGCCCGCTGACCAGGCTGCCGGATGGGAATGCTATGCTGACGTCCAGTGGATCATCGTCATCTACGCCCTGCACGGTAAAGACTGCGCCCCCGGCCAGTTGCCCGGTGGTGGCGTTCGCCCCGTCCATTTGTGGCGCGGAAAGCGGTTGCACGCCCTCGGGATAGCGCAGCGTAATCTGGCTGCGGCTGATCTCATACTCGTGCTCTTCGGGCACTGCGCGCCACACGATCTCATCCGCGCCGGGGTTGGCGCGCACCGCGCCGAGCACTGTATATTCCAGCCGGAATTCGCGCGTTGCGTCGCTGGTGGGCGGCATGTGCCAGGTGGCGCGCAGTTTACCGCGCTCGCGCTCGATCTCCACCTGCCCCGCGCCGCTGCCCTCGGGCAGAGGCACGCCGTCCAGGGATGCGCGCACGTTTTCGACCCCGTCCAGCCGGTTATATTCCAGCTCGCGGAAGAAGAAGGTGTACGGCCCGCCGTCGAAGCGCAGCACCACCGTTTCGGTCACATCCAGCCGGCCGCCGGGCTGGATGGTGAGGTCGACGTCATAGCGCTCGGCCCAGTACGACTTTGCCGACACGCTCAACGGCAGAGTCAGCCAGACCAGCAAGAACAACAGCGACAGAGCAAAAGCTTTGCGTTTCATGGGGTTACTTCCTTCCAGCATGGACTTCGGCCAGAAAGTCCTCGACCTTTTGCAT
>CALDSL010000377.1 GCA_937920255.1 uncultured Anaerolineaceae bacterium
CTGCACTCCTTCACCCGCTACGTAATGGTCAAGGAAGAGCACGCGGAAATCGTCAAACGCGAGGTGCGCGTCATTTACGGGGATTATTTCAAGAAAGAAATGCTCGAGAAGTACCCCGAAGTGCCCGGCCTGGTGGAATACATCTTCGCGCTGGCCTCCAAAGCGCGCCAGGGCGCCAGCCGCGAGGTGGCCATGGATCTGCTGGCGCACGTCAACCGCTTTGCCGAGATCTTCTGGGAAACCAAAGGTTACCAGGTCAAGCGTGTCAAAGCCCCTTACAAACCGGGCGAGGAAATGGTTCTTCCGGTTTTGTAATGCTGCGGATTTACAAGGTCACCGGCAGCAGCATGCTGCCCGTCTACCAGGAGGGCGATTTTGTGCTCACCAGCAAAATCCCGGCCTGGGTGCGCGGGGTGCGCTCCGGTGACGTGATCGTCTTCCAACACCCGCTGTACGGCCGGCTGATCAAGCAGGTGCAGCAGCACGACCGCCAGCGGGATGAGATCACCGTGCGCGGCCTGAACGATGCCAGCGTCGACAGCCGCGACTTTGGCCCGCTGCGCGCGCGCAACGTGGCCGGCGTGGTGATCGCCCATTTTCGCAAGCCTGGATAATATGCGCAACTTACTGGTATGCTTTCTTCTCGCAAGCCTGATCCTGGCGGCCTGCTCCCCGGCGCCCGGGCCGGGGGCCGCCACGCCTACCCCCGGCGCGACTGCCGCGCCGGGTTCCACCGACGTTCCCACCCCCGAAGTGCCCCAGGCGACCGCCGCGCCGACCGCCACCCTGCCGCCGCGCCCCAGCGGCCCGCTGACCGAGCCGGCCATGCTGGACCGCTACGCCCTGGAATCCGGGCATACCGGCGTTTCGGTGGCGGCCGGCGGGGGCATGGTGTGGGCCGGCACGAACCTGGGCCAGGTATTTGCGTTTGACGCCGCCAGCGGCGAAGTGTCGCGCGTGTACGAGCTGGCCGAAGGATCGCTGGCCGACCCCGCGCCGGTGCAGGCGCTGGCCTACGACGGCGCGCGGGTGTGGGCGCTGGTGCGCTCGACGCGCGAGGGCACGCTGTACAAGACTCTGGCCGTGCTCGACCCGGCCAGCGGCGAAACGGTGGCGACCTTTGACGTTACCGACGACGACCCGGATCATCTGCTGGCGGCCAACGGGCAGGTGTGGACGCAAAACCGCATCTGGGACGCGCAGACGTTGGAGTCCACCCCACTGCCGATGGCCACCGATTCGAGCGTGTTTGCCTGGGATGGGCAGGGCATGTGGGTGGGCGGCGCGGCCACCACCTGCGATACCTGCGAGCAGATGCTCTACCGCTACGCGAGCGGCACGCTCAACACCGGACCGGCGTACAGCCAGCAGGTGCTGGGGCTGGCAACCGCCGGCGATCGCCTGTGGGTGCTGACGGGCTTCAACACGCTGGACGGGTACGCGCTGGGCGCCGGCCTGGAAATCGACAGCCAGCCGGAGGAGCGCATCGAGCTTTCCGGCGACCACGACACCCCGCCCGCGGCGACGCTGTTCGACGGGACGCGGTTGTGGCTGCTGGGCGCGGCGGGCAAAGGATCGGGGCGTGTGTTTTATCACGACCCGGCCAGCGGCAAAAAGCTCGGCGGCGTGATAGTGGGCGATAGCAGTGAGTCGTCGTTCAACGCCAGCATCCCGGTCGATCTGGCATATGATGGGACGGATTTGTGGGTGCTTACGGCAATGCATCTGGTGAGGGTGGGGCTGCCGGAATAGGTGATTTTGAATATTTAAATACATGTAGGTTGGGTTGAGCGCAATGAGACACAAGCAATAAACTACTTATGCGATCAACCCAACGCTTTTACCATTGGCGTTAAAAGCGTTGGGTTTCGCCTGTTGGGCATGGATAGGCTGTGGTCCTTTAGGCTCAACACAACCTACGTGCCTGCCATATAGGCAGAAAAATCTATGTATAGGCGTTGCCATAAAATTGTTGGTAGAATCCTACTCTCAGTGGTAGTTTCGGGAATATATTTTAAAGCATACCACTCGTAAGGTGTCCTATTTGTTTGGCAGGCAATAAAAGTGTATCGGTATTTATCAAACATCTTAAGTTTATAAGTTTCCCTATCGAACAAAACCCGTAGCAGCTCTACTAATGATTTTTAGAGGGTCCTATAGAGGCAAACCTGCTTATACAATTGCCTGTGGTATATAATTATTGCTACCTAAACAACAACTTTCATTAATATCGCAAATAACAGATAATTTCCAAGTGATTCCTTTAAATCACTGCACAATCATCAGTTCAACGAACAGGAGAAAAGTATGCCCGTCATTGAGACTTTGATCGATGATCCCTCTGAAGAAGAGGTATTAGATTTTACATACACAATCACTAGTTACGGTGCAGATTATCCTATTGATAGTCTGGTAAAAAGACTGAAAGAAAATAAGATTAGAGTACCACCATTTCAGAGAGGCTACGTCTGGAATGAAAGACAGGCATCTCGTTTTATCGAGTCACTTTTACTAGGTTTACCTGTACCTGGTATATTTTTATCTAAAGATATGGAATCAGCAGACTTGCTAGTTATTGACGGCCAGCAAAGATTAAAATCACTATTGTTTTTTTATGAAGGCTTCATAGATGATAAGGTCTTTCGACTGGTAGACGTTCAAAAGAGATTTTTAGGTAAAACATACAAAGAGCTTGAGCCTGAGGATAGACAGAGATTAGATGATTCTATTATTCATGCCACTATCGTAAAGCAAGATAAGCCAAGCGAGGATAATAGTAGTATCTACTTAATTTTTGAACGCTTAAATTCTGGTGGACTCCAACTTCAACCACAGGAAATTCGCTCCGCAATCTACTCTGGCCTATTTTCTGATCTTTTAAAAGAATTAAATAAAAATGTTGCATGGAGAAGGATCTATGGGAATACAAGCACACGTTTAAAAGATCAAGAATTTATTTTGAGGTTTTTTGCTATGTATTTATACAGAGACAATTATCAGAAACCATTAAAAGGCTTCCTCAACAAATACATGGCGATCAATCGAAATTTAAAACTACACTCACGAAAGCAATTGAAAGAAATATTTTTCAGAACTGTGAATTACATAGATGAGTCATTGGGAAAAAATGCTTTTCGACCAAAGCGAGCCCTTAATGCAAGTGTTTATGATTCTGTGATGGTCGGGGTGGCTGAAATGTTAGCAAGAGATGCTTTAGTTCCAGAAAAAACTCGTTTCATTAGTGCCTATAATCGTTTACTTACCAATCCAGATTATATACTGGCAACAAATGACGCAACATCTGATGAACCAGTTGTTGAAAAAAGAATGAGATTAGCTATTGATGCGTTCATAGACTTATAAAACATGTCACCGCTACACTTGCACGAAATTTCATCACGCCTAGATCGAGCCTTCGAGACCACTGCTAACGTGGACGATGATGAGGTTAAGTCACATCTTGCCCGTTATCTTTGTGTTCTCACATCAGGCTATTTGGAAACGGCTATTAAGACGATCCTTAGGGATTATGTCTATAATAGATCAACCCCATATATTCATAGTTATGTAATATTTTCCACTAATAATTTAACAAATCTGAAATCTGAAAAAATTTCCGATCAATTAAGTCATTTTTGTAGCGAATGGAAAGAAAAATTTGATACTACATTAACGGATGAGGAGAAATCATCAGTCAATAGTGTTGTGGCAAACAGAAATCAGATAGCACACGGGCAGAACAGCGATGTGACTTATGTTCGGATAAAAGAATGGTATAAAAACATTAAGCATGTAATTCTCAAGGTTGAACAAATTGTCAATTCATGACGTTTACAAATCCTAAGTTGATCTATCGGAAATAAGTCTTTTACAATCAGCAAAACTTTTTTCACTTCGACGAAAATTAGTTTTTTCATAGCGTGTTACTAGGATGCGTAATTTCTTGCGTCGCTAATATTAATGCCTCCGTTGACATTTCCTCCCCCTCCCGGTATCCTTAACCCACAATGCAAGATTTACCCTTCTGGAAAACCAAGAAAATGAATGAGATGACCAGCGAGGAGTGGGAATCGCTGTGCGATGGGTGCGCGCAGTGCTGCCTGCACAAGCTGGAAGATGAAGATACCGGCGAGATCCTGTACACCAACGTGGTGTGCAAGCTGCTGGACACGCGCGCCTGCGTCTGCACCGATTACCCCAACCGGCACGCGCGCAACCCGGAGTGCCTTGAACTGACCCCGCGGCTGGTGCGCCGCCTGCACTGGATGCCCGACACCTGCGCCTACCGCCTGGTGGCCAAGGGGGAAGACCTGCCCGACTGGCATCACCTGGTGTGCGGCGACCGCGAAGAAGTGCACCGGCGCGGCATTTCGGTGCGCGGCAAGGTGATCTCCGAGGCGGATGTGGATATGGATCAGATCGAAGATTATATCGTCGGCCAGGAGGGCTATGACGCCCCTTGACCCGCGCTTCACACGCGCGCTGCGGGTAGTGTGCTCCGCGTTGGAAGGATCGCATACGCGCTGGGCGCTGACCGGCAGCGTGGGCATGGCGCTGCAGGGCATGCCTTACAGCCCGCGCGACCTGGACGTGCAGTCAGATGAGACCGGCGCGAGAGAGATCGAGCGCCGGCTGGCAGATTACGTGGTGCGCCCGCTGGCGATGAAGGAAAGCCCGGGCATGCGCTCATACATGGCCACGCTGGAGATCGAGGGCGTGGAAGTGGAGCTGATCGGCTCGGTCCAGCGCCCGGGCGGCACCGGCTGGGACGAAACCGACCTGGCGCCGGTGATCCACTACGCGCTGCTCGAAGGGATGCGCATTCCGGTGCTGTCGCTGGCGCATGAAGCCGCCGCCTACGCTGCCATGGGACGCGCCGAGAAGGCCGCCGCGCTCAAAGCCTGGGCCGGCCAGCACGCGGATGTGACCCGCATCACCAATTACCGCCTGCTCAGCCCCGACCTGGCCACGGCCGGCATGCCCACCCCCGAGCAGATCCCGCTGCTGGCGGCGCAGGGCTACCGCGCGGTGATCAACCTGGCGCGGCCCGATTCGCCCGGCGCGA
>CALDSL010000378.1 GCA_937920255.1 uncultured Anaerolineaceae bacterium
TCCGTGCAGGTCATTATCGATACCATCAAAGACGCCATCGACGAAGCACCTCCGGAAATCGTCGCCGACCTGATCGAAACCGGCATCTGCCTGGCGGGCGGCAGCTCGCAGTTGCAGGGGCTGGTGGAGCGCGTCAGCGACGAACTGCACCTGCGCGTGTGGGTCACCGAAGACCCCATGACCTGTGTCGCGCGCGGCGCGGGCATGATCCTGGAAGATCTTGACCGTTACAGCCAGTTCCTGGTTGGATTGGAACGTAACGGAAACCGCTGAGAAGCGCCGCGCTGCCCTTTCGCGCCGCCGCGCTTCTCCTGAACCTTGATCTGTCGTATATGAATTCATCTACCTCACGCATCTGGCAAACCGCCTTGCTGGTAGTGCTCGTGGCAGGCATCATCCTGCTGGCACTGAGCGGCTTTCTCCAGCCTGCGCTGCGCACCGTGCTGGGACCTCTTGTGAACGTCCAGAGCTGGTTTTCCACGCGCTATATGGCGGTGTACGAATTTCTGACTGTTCCGCGCGATGTGACCTCCTTGCGCGACCGTAATGCCGAACTGGAAAACCAGGTTGCCCAACTGCAATCCCAAATGATCCAGATGGAGCAGCAACTGCGCGAAGCGCAGGTGCTGTATGCCCTGCTGGATTTTGCCCGCACCCGGCCCGAGAATGAGTATGCCGCCGCGGCGGTCATCGGCCTGGACCCCAACCCGTTTTTGCGCTACGTGATCATCGATAAAGGCTCGGATGACGGCATCCGCCACGGCATGCCGGTGGTGACCGAGCAGGGTTTGGTGGGGCGCATCGACGCGGTGACCGCCAGCGCGGCGCGCGTACAGCTCATCACCGATTCCGGCTCGCGTGTCAACGTGCGCCTGCAGTCCAGCGAGGCCAAGGCCATGCTCTCCGGCTCGCTGATCGGCGACGTGACGCTCAATATGGTGCCGCAGGACACCGACATGCAGATCGGCGAAGTGGTGCTCACCTCGGGGTTGGGCGGCAGCTACCCGGCCGATGTGCTCATTGGCAAGGTGGTCAGCGTGCGCCGGCAGCCAAACGACCTGTTCCAGGAGGCGGCGGTGCAACCCGCGGTGGATTTCTCGTCTCTGCGCGCGGTGCTGGTGATCACCAACTTCCGGCCGGTCAATATTGGCCCGCTGGAACCGGCTCCTGTTCCTTAAACGACCATGTCTGTTCTGGTTGCCATTCCGACACTGTTAATCCTCCTCATGCTTCAGATGGTGGTCGTCAGCCGCCTGCCGCTGGTGCAGGGTACCGCCGATCTGGTGCTACTGGCGCTGGTGTCGTGGGCGCTGCAGGAGCGCGCGCGCAGCGCCTGGGCCTGGGCGTTAATGGCCGGGCTGGCGGTTAGTTTCATCTCGGCGCTGCCCGTGTACATGCCGGTGGTGATTTACCTTCTGGCTACCGCGGTGGCGCGGCTGCTGCAGCGGCGCGTGTGGCAAACCCCCATTCTGGCCTTGCTGGTAGCGGTATTTGTGGGTACACTCATCCAACACATCATTTCGATCGTGTCCCTGAACATCTTCGGCTCGGCCATTTCGCTGCGAGAAGGTTTGGGCCTGGTGACGGTGCCCAGCCTGCTGCTCAACCTGGCGCTGGCCCTGCCCGTGTATACCTTAATCGTAGACCTTTCGCGCTACGTCTACCCGGAGATGGATGAATGACCGGCGCGCCGACCCATGTTATGCTTATACTGGTTGATGCATGAACAAGACTGAATCTTCCCATTCGAACTTTGAACCCTGGCGCATGGTGGTGCTGTACGCACTGATCGGCGGGATCTTCGCCTTTTATGCCCTGCGCTTGTTTGATCTGCAAATCGTCAGCGGACCGGACTACCTGGCGCAGGCCGACGAAAACCGCATTTCCACCACCAGCCTGCCCACCCAGCGCGGGATCATCTACGACCGCAATGGGGTGGTGCTGGCGCGTAACGTGGCTTCCTACCACATCACCGTCACGCCCGCCAACCTGCCGCTGGGCGACACCATCACCATGCTCGAGCCGAACGGCGCGATCCAGCAAATTTACCGCGAGCTATCCGAGCTGATCGACGTGCCGGTGTCGAACGGCGAGATCAACGATGAAACCGTGCTGCTATTCAAACCCTGCGAGACCGAACTGGGCATCATGCAGGTGGTCTACATCGGCGATACCAACGCGCCGTACGATCCGGTGCGCATCAAGTGCAACGTCAGCGAAGAGCTGGCCATGGTGGTGCAGGAGCGCGCTGCGGACTGGCCCGGCGTGGGCATCGAAGTCGAATCGGTGCGCGAGTATCCCACCGGCGAGCTGACTTCGGAAATCGTGGGTTTTCTCGGCCCCATTCCGGCGTCGGAAGAAGCCTATTTCCGCGGGCAGGGGTTTGTGCCCAACCGCGACAAGGTGGGCTACGCCGGGGTAGAAGCCACCCTGCAGGATATTTTGCAGGGTCGGAACGGCTCCAAGACGATTGAAGTGGACGTGGCCGGCAAGGAGTTGCGCACCATTGGCGAAGTTATCCAGCCGGTGCCGGGGCAAAATGTGCGCCTGTCGATTGATGTTCGCCTGCAATTGGCGGCCAAAACGGCGCTGGTGGACGAGATCGAGTATTGGAATACA
This sequence comes from uncultured Anaerolineaceae bacterium, assembly GCA_937920255.1. Lineage (GTDB taxonomy): Bacteria > Chloroflexota > Anaerolineae > Anaerolineales > Anaerolineaceae > CALDSL01. The sequence goes on from CALDSL010000378.1 coordinate 2,620, forward strand.
TTCCTAAACGAAACCCTGTCCACCAATGGCGTTGCGATTGCCATGGACCCGCGTACGGGTGAGATTCTGGCGCTAGTGTCCTATCCGACGTTTGAGAACAACCGCATGGCGCGCGTGATCCCCGCCGATTATTACGAACAGCTTCAACAGGATCCGAACCGGCCGTTGTTTAACCACGCCATCTCGGCCGAGCACCCGCCGGGTTCGGTGTTCAAAATGGCTCCGGCAATTGGCATTTTGAACGAGGACGTGGTCAGCCTCAACCAGATTGTGACCGACCCGGGCAAAATCACCATTACCGAGAAGTTTTCCACCAACGATCCCGGCTTCCAGCGCGATTACGTCTGCTGGACGTATAAAGACACCAACGCCGGTCACGGCGATGTTGACTTCTATAAGGGCGTGTATGAATCGTGTGACGTGTACTGGTACAAGGTCGGTGGTGGTTACCCGGGAGAAGTTGAGCAGGGCCTGGGCATCTGGCGCATCAGCGAATACGCCCGCGCGCTGGGGTATGGCGCGCGCACCGGCATCGAACTGCCTGGCGAGGCCGCCGGCCTGATACCTGACCCGACCTGGAAGCGTATTAATGTAGGCGAGAACTGGTCCACCGGCGACACCTATATCGCCACGATGGGCCAGGGCTACGTGCTTTCCACGCCGCTGCAGGTGCTGGTGTCGTTTGCCACGCTTGCCAACGATGGGAAACGCATGCAATCCACCCTGGTGCGCGAAGTGCTCGATTCGGAGGGCAACATCGTCAAGCCGTTCCAGCCCAAGCTGCAGGTCGATATCACCAAGACGCCCGTGATCAGCCTGTACGACGAACGCTCACGCATCACCGGCGAGAAAATCACCGTGGAGCCGTGGGTGATCCAGGAAGCGCAGGAAGGCATGCGCCAGGTGGTCAC
>CALDSL010000379.1 GCA_937920255.1 uncultured Anaerolineaceae bacterium
AACACGGTGTTCTTTTTTCGCTCGGAAGGAGTGGTTGTCATCTTCCGCAGGCTTCCTATTCCTCTTCTTCCATGAACGCTTCGGTTTCATCGTCTTCTTCGCGCAGCAGGCGCACGCACTGCGCCGATCCGGCGCGGGTTTCACTGGCGGGCTTTTCGATCTCGAATTCCACCCGGTCGCCCTCGGATAGGTTGGCAAATTCGAGGCCCTGCAGATCGGTGAGGTGGAAGAAGTAATCCTTACCGTCTGAGCCGGTGATAAAGCCGAAAGCCTTTTGCGGGAACAGGCGCTTGATGCTGCCGATCAGCCGCGGGCCAAAGATTTCTCCGTCGTCACCGGCGTTTTCTTCGCCGTTCTCGGTTTCGGTATCAACGAACTCTACGATGGCCTCGTGCTTCTGACGCTGGAATTCCGCGCGGCATTCATCGCAGAAGAATTTCTGCCCGCGCTTGGGACGGAAGGTGGTCCACACCATCGGGTTGCCGCGGTGGATTGGCGACTCGCAGTGCTGCAGGCGGCGCTCGTAGCGCAGTTCCAGTTTTTCCAGCAAGCCGTCCAGCCAGATCAGGTCAAAGTCCTTCACGCGCGAACCGTCGCGCGGGTCAGCCAGATCGGGGGCGCAGCTATTCTTGATGCTGGCAATGGCCACGCGCTTTCCCAGCCGCCGCACGGCCTGCAGCATGGGGATAAAGTCGCGGTCGCCGATGACCACAATGGCAATATCGTAGACGTTGGGAATGGCCGCGTAATACAGCGTGGATGCCGCCAGGGAGATATCGACGTACTTCTCTTTCGGCTCGAATGTGTCGCGTGCGTCACGGTCGGTTTTGCGGATGCGCCGCCCGCGGAAGTTGATCGGGTAGGTTTCGACCTCGTAATGATGCTCTTCTTTGAGCATATCAAAAAATTCGCGGCGGCGGTTGACGATCTCTTCATCGCGGATGTCAAAATTAATCGCATAGCTGCCGAACAGGCAGGTGCGCACCACGTCCACTTCAACATCGCCAAGCTGCTGGCTTACTTCCTGTGACAGCACGTTGGGCAGCTTGCCAAAATCGACGTGAAAACTTTCATCGCCATAGACTTCTGAAAGGCGTGATTTGTTGATGTACAACCAGGTACCATCGATGAACACCATGATTTTTAACATGAAATACTCCTCGGGCTTCCGAAACTTTTATCCAAAAATGATCCACAGGAAATGGATGTTTGATGTGCAGGGTCTTCAATTCGCAGCAGATGCGAGCATTGCGGAGTGGTCAGGGGGTGAAATATTCTCGAGGCGCGCGGCCGGACGAAACGAACTATTTCCTCTTTTCTTGCTGTCCAATAATAAATTATCAATGTTAATTTATCAATTTAATAAATTTTATCACGATTAAAGCCGATTCTACCGCCAATGTTGCTACAAATGGATACAAAAAGCTCGCCCACCTTCAACTGGCGGGCGAGCCTGTCTCAATCTGCCACTTATTCCGTGACGCCGTTGGTGCGCGCAACCGCGCGGCCAATGCCCATGTAGGTGAAGCCGATGGCGCGCAGCGCTTCGGCATCCCACAGGTTGCGCCCGTCGATGATAATGGGTTGTCGCATGGAGTCATAGATCCGATCAAAATCGAGCTGCTTGAACTCGTTCCAGTCGGTAGCCAGCACCAGCGCGTCGGCGCCTTCGGCCACGGCGTAGGGGCTCTCGCACAACGATACGCGTTTCAGCATGGCGGCGGCGTTCTCCATCGCCTGCGGGTCGTAGGCTTTGATGTGCGCGCCTTCGTTCTGTAGCAGGTGGATCACTTCCAAAGCCGGCGCGTCGCGGATATCGTCCGTGTTGGGCTTGAAGGAGATGCCCAGCACGCCGATGGTGCGGTCATCCAGGCTGCCAAGCGCCTTGCGCAGCTTGAGGATCACGCGGCGGCGCTGGTTGCGGTTGATTTCCATCACCGCCTGGAGCAACTGCGGGTGCGTGCCGTGCAGCACGGCCATGTGCGCCAGGGCTTTTACATCTTTGGGGAAGCAACTACCGCCCCAGCCCAGGCCGGCGTCGAGGAAGGCCGGGCCAATACGCTTGTCCATGCCCATGCCCTGGGCCACTTCGCGCACGTCCGCGCCCATTTCCTCGCACATGTTGGCAATCTCGTTAATGAAGGATATGCGGGTGGCCAGGAAGGCGTTGGAAGCGTACTTGATCATTTCCGCGGTGCGCAGATCGGTGATCAGGATCGGGCAGCGCAGGGTCAGGTAGAGCTGAGCAACTTTGCTGGCGGCGTCGCGGTCGGTCGATCCGAGCACCACGCGGTCAGGATCCATAAAATCGTTGATCGCCGAACCTTCGCGCAGGAATTCGGGGTTGGAAACAACGCTGAAATCGAGCGGCTTCCCGGCGCGTCGGCGCTTGATGATATCCGCCACCCAGTCGCCCGTGCCAACCGGAACGGTGGACTTGTTGACCACAATGATGGGCCAATCTACCATATCCGCGATGGCCTCGGCGGCCTGGCGAACATATTGCAGGTCGGCTTCGCCGTCCACGCCCGAGGGCGTTCCAACCGCGATGAACGCGAAATCCGCGTCTTTCAACGCATCGGCGTAGTCGGTGGTGAATAACAACCGGCCGGCGCGCACGTTCTGCGCGACGATCTGTTCCAGGCCTGGCTCGTAGATGGGCATGATGCCCTGCTTGAGTTTGGAAATGCGGGTTTCGTCGACATCCAGGCAGTGTACCTGATTGCCCAGGTCGGCAAAGCAGGTCCCGGTTACCAGGCCAACGTAGCCCGTTCCAATCACGCAAAGTTTACTCATGAAAAGATCCTCCTAACAGGCGCTATTATACGTGGAAAAAACATTTTCTCGGAAAATGACAGTTTTCGCCCGTGTCATGAAATTATGCTGCTGTGACATGGTGAATAAAAACAGGATTTTCCCCCTGAATGCACCACCCCGGTTACCCTTTGCATGTAGAGAGAGCGGTATAATACAGGGGATCGGCATTCTGAATTTGAACTGCATGACGATTATAACGGATTTTCCCCTGGTTCGACAACTACTAAAATCGTTAGGGAGAGGTTGTTTATGACTGCACAAATACTGGACGGTACCGCCATCGCGGAGCGTATCCGCCAGCAGGTGAAAGAAGATGTGGCCGCGCGCGTGGCAGCCGGTAAAAGCGTTCCGGGTCTGGCGACGGTGCTGGTAGGCGATAATTCCGCGTCGCAGGTGTACGTGCGCTCCAAGCAGAAGGCCTGCCAGGAAGCCGGCATCCAATCCTTTGGCTTCCACCTGCCCAACGATGCCACCCAGGATCAGGTGGAGGGACTGGTGAAAGAACTCAACGCCGACTCGCGCGTCAACGGCATTCTGGTGCAGCTTCCGCTGCCCTCCGGGTTGGACGAAGAGCGCGTGCTCAGCGCGATCAGCCTGGCAAAAGACGTAGACGGCTTCCACCCGGTCAACATCGGCCGGCTGGCGCAGAAAGGGCGCGAACCCTTGTTCGTTCCCTGCACCCCGGCGGGCGTGATGGTGATGCTGGAAGAGGT
>CALDSL010000380.1 GCA_937920255.1 uncultured Anaerolineaceae bacterium
GGCCAGCAGATTGTTCAGCGCCATCACCAGGCCAAAGCGCTCCTTGCCCGGGTAAAACGATTCCACGTCGAGCACGCCGATGCGCTCCACCGGCGGGTTCTGCACCTGGCTGATCAGTTGCGCCAGGTCGAGGTCCTGCCCGTTGCGCCAGGTGGTTTCAATGATATTCGCCAGCAGGATAAACTCGCGGCTCTGCACCGGGTCAGCATCGATGCCGATCAGGCCCAACAAACTGGTGACCGTGGTGCTGATGCGCTCGCGCAGCAGTTCGCTGTCCTCCATAATCTGAACCGGGGGCACCGCGAACGACTTAAGGATCGAAACCGGGATGCCCGCGTTGCTGGCCGGCGTGTAGATACGGAATTCGGCCGCATTCTTAAAGCGCCGGATGCGCTCACCGTCCTGTCCCCACTTTTGCAACCCGCTGGCCCATAGCTGCGCCTGCTGGGTGGCGAACTCCTCGGGCGTCACGCCCTTCTGGCGGGCATCATCCAGGTTAATCCAGGGCTGAAAATCGTCCGGGCGCAGGTCCGGAAAAGCGAGCAACAGGTTGGTCAGGTCGCCTTTGGGGTCGATCAGGATCGAAGGCACGCCGTCAATCGCCGCCTCTTCGATCATTCCGACGCACAGGCCGGTCTTGCCGCTCCCGGTCATGCCAACTACCACAGCGTGCGTCACCAGGTCTTTGGAATCATACAGCAGCAGTTCGTCTTTTGCTGTCCGGTTTTCCAGGTCATACAGCTTTCCCAGGTAAAACGCGCCAAGTTTTTCGAAATCCTGCATGGTGGTTTACTCCTTCGCGTTTATGGATGGTTTAAGTGTATGCCAACCCGGCTGGAAAATCAAATCGTTCGAGCCCTCCAACCAGTCTGATCTTCGTTTCGCGGCCATTGAAACCTGGCATACCCGCCATCGTACAACCCACCTGACAATATTCTAAGAGAAAATGCACCCAATTTCTGGTATCATGGATGGGTACGTTTTCCCCGTTTCTTAATGGTGAACAGTCAGGGGGTCGAGCCGTCATTATTGGCGCATGCGGCGTTGCCGCCGCGTGCCTCGTAGGGGGGTGCTGATGCGTGTTCTCGGTAAGTTTGTGTTGGTGCTGTTCGCCTTGCTGTTTGTGGCCCTGCCTGCCAGCGCGCAGGGGTATGATCCGTCCTATCAAACCGCACAGTTATGGCTATATGAGGCCCAAACGGTTTATTACACCAATCTTGAGCGCGCAAAGAATGATCTTCCACCACTGCGCTGGAACCAGCAGCTCACGCATGCTGCGCGCTGGTTCTCATGGGATTCCACCGAGAACCGGCCGGAAAATTTCTGCGGCCATACCGATTCAGAAGGCCGGGAAGCCTGGGATCGCGTGCCCCTGTTTGGTTACCTGGGCTGGGGTGGCGCTGAAAATGCCTATTGTGGTTTGATGATGCCAGACGATGCCGTCACTGGCTGGATGAATAGCCCTGGCCACCGCGCCAATATCCTCAACCCCGATTGGCGCGAGGTCGGATTGGGATACTACGATAGCGACCATGGCGGCTATATCACTCAGGACTTTGGCTCCGATGCGGCCCACGCCCCGGTCATCATCAATAATGAAATGCCCAGCACCAATAACCCCACCGTCGACCTGTATATCTACGATGGCGATCCAGGTACATTTGGAGGCTTTGGCCCTGCGCAGGAAATGCAGATCAGCAGTGACGCCTGCTTTGCGGACGCCGAGTGGCAGCCCTACCAGCAGCAGATCAACTGGACGCTCGAGCCTGCCGGTCAGGGCTGGCAGACGGTGTACGTGCGAACGCGTGACGCCTTGCACCGAAGCCGCGTCGTCAGCGACGTGATCTATTATGGCATCCCGCCCACCGCCGCTATGGCGGACCCGGTGCAGTTCAGCACCACAAGCGGGCAGGTGAACCTCCTCGGGCTGGAAAGCAATAGCCTGCCGTTGATGCAGTTCAGCCTGGGCTGGCAGACCGACGATTCCAATCCCACGTTTCAACGCAATGGGGGCACCGGTCGTCGTGTGAGCGATGCCAACGCCTGGGGCGGGACAGCCTTCCTCATGGATCAGGCTGCTAGTGGCGCATGGGCCTGGACGAGAGAGTTTCCACGCGATACGCCCATGGTGGCTTATGCACGCCTGAGGATCAGTAACAATACCAGCCCCGAAACGGTCGTGAACTTTTCCATCACTGGTAGCGACAGCCTCTCCCTCAGCGGGCAAGACTTCTCGCAAGCCGGCGTTTACCAGGAGTTTGCTCTTCGATTTACGGTCCCGTCAGATGAGGAGTTCGTAAGTCTGAATATCTTCAGCTTCACCAATGCGGACGTCTACGTGGATACTGTCACCTTCTTCAGTGAGCCCGTTCCATATGAAGAGGTCTATACGCTGGATGTGCCAGGTAGCAATTATCGCGGACAGGGGGTCTGGGTTCGTTACGTCAACGCCGATCTGACTGAATTCTCGGAAATAGACGAAGCCGGGCAGCACCAGCCGCGCCTTATGGCGCGGCCCGCCTCACTGCGCGCCACGGCCATGCGGGAAAAAGGTGTGTATACCTGGTTCATTCGCGGCTTGCAGGTTTGCAACAGCACAACCTGGACCTATTCCAGCAGCGGCGCTGGCTGGTTGGATATCTATCGCGATGGCGAGTTCATCTACCTCAGCGCCAACCCGGATGCTCTAGCCCTGGGCGAGCACAACGCCACCATCATACTCACCCCTGATGATGAAACGATCCCACCGGTGGAAGTTCCCATCCTGATCGAAGTGATCGAGCCGCGCATCCAGTACAGCTTCCCGTTCACCTACCTGACTCCGTAGGTTTCACCCGGCCATTGCGGGGATTCCCTAACAATATACAGGGAGACCACACACTTGCCGAAACGCTTTTGAGAAGGTATAGTAGTTGCAGAAATATACGGTAGATAGTTTACCGCTTGAAAGAAGATGATGACTGCCAACGGCAGATGCATGGCGCAGTATCAGGAGAAAGATATGTTGAAAAAAGTCAAAAAATTCGTTGCCCGTCTGGGTCAAATTGCACGAACGTTGGCAGAACCTCGCCCCACTCCCGCGCGCATTCCCGTTCCTGTACCGGTCGCGCATCGCCGCACCCGCAGATACAACTAATCCCGATCGATTGCAACCAGACGCCGTTTGCAGCAATTTCAATACGACGCCTCGCGCATAATAACGAAAAACCGGAGCCCTTACAGGCTCCGGTTTTGTTTGCAGAGTATTTTTAATTTACTGCGGGATGACGTTCACAGCCTGCAGGCCCTTGGGACCCTGCTCGACGGAAAATTCGACCGTCTGGCCTTCGGTCAGGGAACGGTAACCGTTGCCTTCGATGGCGGAGAAGTGAACGAAAATGTCGGCGCCGCCTTCACGAGCAATGAAGCCGTAACCCTTGGTGTTATTGAACCATTTGACCGTGCCAGTAACACGTTCAGACATATGATTTGCCTCCTTATGGCATAAAACAGAAAAATCAAGGAGCTATATCCATCCCATCGGCGGTCAACAAAAAACGAGCCCGGCATGCGCCCGACCCGTCTACTTGTTTTTCCCAACGAGAACGTACTGCATCCTACAACGTGCAGAAGTATACAAGATAAATGGTACGCTGTCAATAGTCGCCGGTTGGAGTGTTCGTCCCAAGAACGGTTGGCGAAATCGGGAAAATCGGCTGAAGCGGTAAT
>CALDSL010000381.1 GCA_937920255.1 uncultured Anaerolineaceae bacterium
ACGGTGGCGGGCACGTTTGGGGTCGCGCTGCTTTCACGCTACCCGGTGGAGAACCCGCGCACGTTTTACATGTTCAGCGAGGGCGAGCAGACCGCGTCGATTGAGGCGCAGGTGACCGTGGATGGGGTGACGTATCACATCCTGGTGACGCACCTGGGCAATGGCGGCCCCGCGATCCAGCAGGAACAGGTGCTGGAGCGGCTTGTCGGACGGGAGAACGTGATCGCAATGGGCGACTTCAACTTCCGGCCGGATACGCCGCAGTACGCCATGACCACGGAAATTTTGGATGATGCATTTGTGCGCGCCGGGGAGGCGCCGACCGAAGGGCTGGACCCGGCACGGCGGATTGACCATATGTTTGTTTCGCCGGAGGTCGCGGTGCGGTCGGCCACCTACATTGCCTCGCCGGTGTCGGACCATCCCGGTTTGGTGGTGGAAATCGGTCGCTAGCGGGCGGCGCGAGCGTTTATAATGAGTGGTTGGGGGCCGCGAACTTTACTCTGGTGAGGGTGTATTGAGCAAACGTCGAGTACAGGCGATTATGCTGGGTGTGATGCTCAGCCTGTTTTTAGCGTCAGTCGAAGGAACCGTGGTGGCGACGGCCATGCCGACCATCGTGGCGCAATTGGGCGGGCTGAGTTTTTACAGTTGGGTTTTTTCGGTTTACATGCTGGCTTCGACCACCACCGGGCCAATTTACGGCAAGCTGTCGGACGTGTACGGGCGCAAGCTGGTGTACGTGGTGGCCATGCTGATTTTCCTGGCCGGGTCGCTGCTGTGCGGCCAGGCGCAGACGATGGAGCAACTGGTGCTGTTCCGCGCGGTGCAGGGTCTGGGCGCGGGCGGGGTGCTGCCACTGGCGTTTACCGTGATCGGAGAGCTGTACACTGCCGCCGAACGGGCGCGGATGCAGGGCTGGATCTCGGGCGTGTGGGGCGTGTCGTCGGTCATCGGCCCGCTGATCGGCGGTTTTCTGGTGGATCAGGTTTCGTGGCAGTGGGTTTTCTACGTCAACCTGCTCCCCGGCGTGCTGGCGATTGCGCTGGTGTGGCTGGCGTGGAACAAGCCCGCGCCGTCGAAAGAAGAGCGGCTGCAGGTGGATTACGCCGGCGCGGCGCTGCTGGCGCTGGGGGTGCTGGGGCTGCTGATCGGCCTGCAGGAACTGGCCGGCCCGCTGGGGTATGGGCTGATCGGCGGCTCGCTGGCGGTGTTTGCCGGGCTGGTGTGGGTGGAACGGCGCGCCAGCAACCCGATCCTGCCGATGCACCTGTTCCGCGACCGGCTGTTTGTGGTCACGCTACTGCACGGTCTGCTGGCAGGTTGGGCCATGTTCGGCAGCCTGAACTACGTGCCGCTGTTTGTGCAGGCGGTGATCGGTACCGGGGCGACCGAGGCGGGCATTTCGCTCACGCCAATGTCGCTGGCGTGGACGTTCGCCAGCATCGTCAGCGCGCGGCTGCTGATGCAGGTTGGCTACCGCAGCCTGACCATCGCGGGCATGAGCCTGCTCTCGCTGGGCGCGTTCCTGATGACGCGCATCGACGCCGGGACGAGCATATTGGCGGTGATGGTATTCACCGGGTTGATGGGAATTGGGATGGGCTTTTCGGTGCCGGCGTTTTTGATCGCGGTGCAGAGCAGCGTACCGCGCCAGGACCTGGGTTCGGCCACCTCGGCGGTGCAATTCAGCCGCAGCATCGGCGGGACGCTGGGGGTGAGCGTGCTGGGCGTGGCCCTTAGCGCGCGGCTGGCCTCCGAGCTGGCGCGCGCAGGCGTCGAGCCGGGGAGTGTTTCGCTCAGCCGGCTGATCGATCCGGTGGAGGCCGGTAGCGCGGCCCTGGATGGCGCGGCGCGGCTGGCGCTGGGCGACGCGATCGCGTTTTTGTTTGTCATCTCATTAATCGTGGCGGTGCTGGGGCTGATCGTTGTGTTTTTCGCGCCTGGCGGGAAGATTGGCGATTTGGAAGGGAAGGGGAAAGAGCGTTAACACGAACCCACACACCGTCCCGGCGTCCTTCGGGAGGGCGATGTAAAGGCCGAATAAAACCGAACCCGCAGGGCGATGTGACACGAATAGAGGAATATTGGGTTTTACGGGAATGGGGCACACGCCGCGTGCCCCATTCGCGCAAAATCCAATATCGAAATATAATACAGGCATAATCATTCCCGGTTTGGCAGATTTTGGTGCGCGGATTCCTTCCTTTTTTGGAGGCAGGTGATGAATTACGTCGGTAAATCGGTGGCGCGGGTGGATGCGCTGTCTAAGGTGAAGGGCGAGGCGGTGTTCGCCTCGGATATGAGCATGCCCGGGCAGGCATATATGAAGGTGCTGATGGCGCACCGGGCGCACGCGGTGGTGCGCGCGGTGGACACCAGCCGCGCCGAGGCGCTGGACGGCGTTTTGCTGGTATTGACCGCGCGGGACGTGCCGAGCAACGAGTTCGGCTATTACAGCTATGACCAGCCGGTGCTGTGCGGGTCGGGGCCAAAACCGTACACCGACCGGGTGCGCTTTGTGGGCGACCGCGTGGCGGCGGTGGTGGCCGAAAGCGAGGAGATCGCGGCGCGCGCGCTGGAGTTGATCGACGTAGAATACGAAGACCTGCCGGTGGTGTGCGATATGGAAGCCGCGCTGGAACCGGACGCGCCCCTGCTGCACCCCGAACTGGGCACCAACCAGTTCGGGCATCACTTCCTGCGCAACGGCGACCTGCAAGCCGGATTCCGCGACGCGGACGTGGTGGTGGAAGCGGTGTACAACACCCCGGCGCAGGAGCACGCCTACCTGCAAACCGAGGCTGGGCTGGCGTACGTGGACGAGGCCGGACGGGTGGCGGTGGTGACCACCGGGCAGTGGGGCGTCAAAGACCGCAAGCAGATCGCGCACGCGCTGGGGTTGGAAGAAGACCAGGTGCGCGTGATCTACCCGATGACCGGCGGCGCGTTTGGCGGGCGCGAAGATATCTCGGTGCAGATCGTGGTGGCGCTGGCCGCGCTGCGGCTGCAACAGCAGGGCCAGCCGCGGCCGGTGAAAATCGTCTGGACGCGCGAGGAGTCGATTTTGGCGCACTGCAAACGACACCCGTTCCGCGTGTATGCCCGCTGGGGCGCGACGCGCGAGGGCAAGATCACCGCGGCGGAGGTGAAGATGTATGCCGACGGCGGCGCGTACAAGTTCACCACCAGCATCGTAACCAGCAACGCGGTGCTCAATGCGCTGGGGCCGTACGAGATCGAAAACGTAAGCGTGGACGCGTACGACATCTACACCAACAACGTGCCGCGCGGAGCGTTCCGCGGGTTTGGGGGGCCGCAGGGCGCGTACGTGGCCGAGATGCAGGTGAACAAGCTGGCCGAAGCGCTTGGGATGGACCCGGTTGAAATGCGCATGCGCAACCTGGCGCGCGAAGGCTCGCTGCAGACCACCGGCGCGCCGTATCCCCCGGGCGTGACGGTGCGCGAGGTGACCGAAGCCTGCGCCGAACGCGCCGGGTGGCTGCGAGGCGCGGAGGGCTGGCAGCACGTCAGCGGGCAGCGCGGCAATGTGCCCGGCGAGCCGGGGAAGGTGCGCGGCGTGGGTATCGCCACGGCGCATAAAAATGTGGGCTTTTCGTTTGGCTACCCCGAGGCCTGTACGGTGGGGCTGGAATTGTACGGCGGCAGCCAGGTCGAGCGGGCGGTGATCCGGCACAGCGCCAGCGAGGTGGGCATGGGCGCGCATACCGTCATCACCCAGATGGCGGCGGAAGCGCTGGGCGTGCGCATGGAACAGGTCGAACTGATTTCCTCCGACACGGCCGAGACGCGCGATTCGGGCGCGGTGTCAGCCTCGCGCATGACCTTCTTCATTGGCAATGCCATCCGCGAGGCGGCAGAGATCGCCATGCAGCAGTGGGCGGACGAAGAGCGCCCGGTGAAGCTGTGGCACACCTACCGCCCGGCGCCGACCTCCTCGCCCGACCCGGTCACCGGGCAGTG
>CALDSL010000382.1 GCA_937920255.1 uncultured Anaerolineaceae bacterium
CCACCAGGTCGATGCGCTCTTCGATCAGGCCCATCATCGCCAGCGCCACGCAGTCAGAGGGCGCGCCGTCGCTGGCCAGCGCGGGGGTTCCGTCGGCCAGCAGGGTCTCCTTGACGCGCAGCGGCCGGTGCAGGGTTTTTACGTGCCCAGAGGCCGACCAGTTATGGTCAGGCGCCAGCACGGTGATCGTGGCCAGAGAAGACAGCGCCTGAACCAGCGCCAGCAGCCCCGGCGCGCTCACCCCGTCGTCGTTAGTGACCAATATGTGCATAACTAGCCTTTCCTTTCCGTCGTTAGTATAGCCGATTTCCTTGACAGGAAGAAAAGGCGTTAACACGAATAAGAACCGAATAAAACCGGATGGCACGAATAGAACTTTATTTAGCACAACGGCCTACGCGCGGGTTTTTGCTAAGCTTTATTCGTGAAATTTGGTTTTATTCGGCTTTTATTCGTGTTAACTCTTTTTTCACGCCATGATGGGCGAAAGTCCTTGTTGCAGGCGCTCGTCCAGATCGGCGCGTTCCATGTCGTTGAGGAAGGCCGCGTCGGAGGCGGCGAAAATGCGCTCGGCCAGCACCGGGTAGGGCACGCCCAGCCGCTCGCACGCCAGCCAGTACTCGTCGCTGAGCGTGATCTGCGAAATGCTGGGGTCGTCGGTGTTGATGGTGACGTTCAGCCCGGCCAGCAGCATGGTCAGCAGCGGATGATCATTGGCCGAAACTGCGACGCCGGTCTGCAGGTTGCTGGTCAGGCACACCTCAAACGGCACGCGGCGCTCGCGCGCCAGCGCCACCACGCGCGGATCGTCAAGCACGCGCACGCCGTGCACGATGCGGTCGGCCTGCATGTCTTCCAGCGCCACGCGCACATTTTCCGCCCCGCCCCACTCGCCGGCGTGCACGGTGACCGCCATGCCGGCGGCGCGCGCCTCGCGGAACAGGCTCACAAAGGCGCGCCCGTCAAACTCGGCTTCGTTGCCGGCCAGGTCTAGTGCCACCACGCCCATGTGCCGGCGCTCAATCGCCAGCCGCACAACCTGCTCGGCCAGTTGGATGCTCTCGTGCCGGTTGACGCTGGCGATCAGCCGCACGTAGATGCCGGCGCGCTGCGCGGCCTGCGCCGCGCTCTCAGCCACCCAGTCCATCACGTCAGACAGTAAAAACCCCTGGTAGCGGCTGAGAGCCACCGGGGTAAAGTGCAGGTCCAGATATTGAACGCCGTCCGCGGCCGCGTCCTCGATGGCCTCGGCGGTGATGCGCTTGATCACATCCGGCGAGCGGTAAAACAGCCGCAGAAACTGGAACTTGGATAGGAATGTGCTGAAGTCCAGCCGGTCGCCGGGCTGCATCGCCACCAGCGAGCGCAGATCCGGGCGCAGCGGCAGGCTGATGCTGTAGACCTTGGCAATGTCCAGCATGGTGGCGAACCGCACCGAGCCTTCCAAGTGGCGGTGTAAATCCACTTTTGGCAGGCGTTGGTAGACAGTATGCTCTGGAATATCGGTATACCAGCTCATCCATTCCCCTGTTCGACGTATTGTGGCAGCGATGTTCAGGACAGTACATCTATTATATGCGTTCGCGGGTGCTTGTTGTATTGCAAAAATGCAAGGCAGGGCTTTGGCAACGTTTTGCGCGGGTTTGTAAATTTGATCAATACCATATAGAATCTAGTCAAGCCGGCTGGCTTCAACGCGGGCGCACCGGAACTGCCAGTACGTATTACAGGATCAGGAGAAAAGAATGACGACGACGGTAAAGTCCATCCTACAGCAAAAAGGGTCACAAGTATGGTATGTGTCCCCCGAAACAACATTGTTAGAGGCGCTGCAACAGATGGCGGAAAAGAACGTTGGCGCGCTGGTCGTTTTGGATGAAGACAAGAAGCTGGTGGGCATCCTGTCCGAGCGCGATTATGCCCGCCGCGGCATTCTGCAGGGCCGCGGCCCGGATACGCCGGTGCGCGAGATGATGACCACCCAGGTGTATTACGTCACCAAAGAGCAGACAATTGACGACTGCATGTCGGTGATGACCGACCGCAAGATTCGCCATCTGCCGGTGGTGGAAGATGACCAGGTGGTGGGCATTATCTCTATCGGCGACGTGGTGAACTGCGTCATCGCCGATCAGGAGCATTTGATCAAAGGGCTGGAGAACTACATCACCGGCACGCGGGCGTAATTCGCCTGGTCTCCAAGACCGCCGCATCAAAAAGTGAACAGAAAAACACGAATCGCGAAGTCGCAAAGACGCGAAGAAAAAATTTCTTCGCGTCTTTGCGACTTCGCGATTCGTGTTTTCAAAAGATTGGGCGGGATGTGAAACAAAAAATCCCCCCTCGCAATGAACCGCGAGGGGGGATTGGCTTGCGTGCGATCAGGCGGTCTGTCGCAGCCCGGCCAGCTCTTCTTCCACCGAGACGATCTCGGCGCGCAGCTGCACCAGGTACTCTTCCAGACGGGCAATATACTGTTCCTTGGTGAGATACACCTGCTGGTTCTCGGCGTGCGCTCCGCCGCAACCGCAGCTCCCGCCACAGGCACAGGTATGTTCTTCAGCTTGATTCATGCGTCATCTCCTTCCGCTAGGCCTTGAGTGTGTACTGCTGTTGGGGATAATTATACAATCTTTATCCGATTTGAAAAGATGGAATACAAGGAAAATGCATCACGAATGGCACAAATACTGCGTATGAACACGAATTTTTTATTATTCTTAATCGTGACCATTCGACCCATTCGTGAAATTCGTGATGCGTTTTTGTTTTTCTCTCATTCCTCCAACCGCCGCTTCATGAAGAACGCCACTTCCCCGCCGGGGTCGAGGTCGTGGTTGGTGTAGCGCGAGATCTCGATGCCTTCCAGCAGGAAGCCAACGCTGCGGTAAAACGCGATGGCCGGGCCGTTGGTGTTGGCCGTTTCCAGCAGCATGGTGCGCAGGCCCAGCCGGAGGCCGAGGGCGGCGTTGGCATCCATCAGCGCGCGGCCGATGCCCTTGCGCCGCTGCTCGCGCGCCACGTGAAACTCCCAGATCCACAGGCTGCGGTTCCACTCCATCGGCTCGTTGATCGACAGGCCCACCAGTTCCCCATCCAGGTAGGCTCCCAGCGAGTGCCCCTGGCCGATCAGCTCGCGGTAGTGCTCGTAATCATCCTCGTGCGTGTCCCAATCCTTGCGTAGCGGCGCGTCCAGCGGCTCGAAGACGACGTGGAAGCTGGTTTCAAGCGGCGTGTCCGTCCAGGTGACGCGGTACTGCGCCAGGCTGTCATAGCCAACGATCAGGCGCTCCAGGTCGGAGCGGTGGTATTCGGTCAGCGGGCGAATTTCGAGGGTCATGCGGTGGCCTCCTGCGGTGATTGTAACATGTGCAGAAATCCATTCTAGCAATTCCCCCTCAACTATGGTATACTCCTTCGCGCTCCGGGTTAGGCCCGGGCAAGTCGAAACCATCTTTTTTTTCTTATCTCGCACGCTCTCCGATCGCCCGGCGTGCCGCGCAACGCGGTGAAG
>CALDSL010000383.1 GCA_937920255.1 uncultured Anaerolineaceae bacterium
TTGAAAATGGACCGCGCGTCCTTTATACTGGGTTGGCTGGTACTCTGTCGAACCCCAAGGAAACATTACGGCGAACGCGAATATGCATTTTCATCAGGGTCCGGCACCGTGCTGGAACGACACCACGAAGGATCACTCCGAACCCACCCAATGAAACAGACGCCAGCGAAGAAAATCCTGCTCTTTGAAGAAAGTCCCGATAGCGAGTTGTACCGCTGCCTGCGCAGCGACAACTACGAGGTGCACAGCCGAGTCTTCCCCGACGCCGGTATCTTCAATGCTGTGGCCGAACTACAGCCGGAACTGCTGGTGACGTATGTCACCCTACCGGTCAGCCAGAAGCTGGTTGACACCGCGACCGCCATCCGCGCCCGCTACGGCCTGCCAGTGGTCTACCTGGCCGCGCCGGCCGCGGAAAGCCTGCTACGGCGCACAGGGATCGACCATTATCTGTCGTGGCCCAAGGACAAAGCCGCGCTCTCCGCGCGCCTGTCCCAGGAGATCGGCAAGACGGCGAGCCGAGGCAAAGCTGCGCAACAGGCAGTTGCCGCGCCACAAAGCGACTGGCTATTCCGCAATTCGCCCATTCCGCTGTCGTTGCAAGACCTGACCGGCGTGCGACGCGAAGTGCTGGCATTGAAAGAAGGCGGGGTGAAAGATCTGCGCACGTACTTCACCGAGCATGCGGATGAAGTCGAGCGCTGTTTCAAGGGCATCGAGATTTTAGACGTTAACCAGGCCTTCCTCAACCTGTACCGGGCCAGCGCCAAAGCCCACCTGCTGGCAAATTTCGATAAAGTGTTGGATCCCCTGGCGCACAATCTGCTCCTGGAAGAAGTGCTCGCCATCGGTGAAGGCCAGACCCAGTTTCAGGGCGAAGGGATCAATTTTGACCTGGAAGGCAATCTGCTCCACATCCGCCTCTCCTGGTCGATCTCCTCAGAAACGCTCCCGGCGGAGAAATTCGTCTGCATCGTATCGGTCGTGGATATGACCGAGCACAAGCACAAGCATGACATGTTGCAACTGCTTGCGCTGATCACCGCCGCGCTGCGCAGCGCACAAACCCGCACCGAACTGTTGGCGCTGGTGATGAAGCAACTCACCCAGCACATGCATATTTCCACCATGGCGCTCGTTTTTGCCCGGCCTGATGATCGCGAGATCCTGATCGAGCGCGCGGGCGGCGAATGGGCCAAGGCGGCGGGCAGAAGTATTCCCAAGGATGCCATCGCCAGCGGGTACGATTATTCCTCCAGCCGGCCGTTCATCCAGGCTGATATCCGCCGCTGCAGCCGGTTCGCTCTGGCCGACCTGGTTAAGAAGGACACCGCGGTGATGATGGTGCCGCTGCAGGCGCAGCAGGAAACCATCGGGCAGTTGTGGGTGGCGGCGCGCACTGCCTTTACGCAGATGGATGATGAACTGCTCAACACGCTGGCGGATATCGTGGCAAACGCGATCCACCGCACGACGCTGTTCGAGCAGTCGCAGCGCTACGCCGAGCAGGTGGCCACGGTCAGCGCCATTGGCCGCGCGCTGTCCACCACGCTGGACCTTGAGGAAGTGTACGAGCGCCTCGCGCAAGGCCTGCTCCAACTGCTGCCGAATATCAATGGGATCTATATCTCCAGCTACGACAACCACAGGCGACTGGTGAGCTACGCTTATGGGCTGCAGGACGGCGAACGCCTGGATTTGAAAAAGGTGGCGCCCATCCCGCTCGATTCGCCCAACGCGGGCAGCCAGAGCGAAGTCATCCGCACGCGCCAGCCGTTAATTACCAATGACCTGCAGACCCGCCGGCGCATGATGCAAACCACCATCCTCGGCGAAGCCCAGGCCGCCGACGCGCAGTCGGGCATATACGTACCCATGCTGGCCAAAGACGAGATTATGGGCGTGTTGTACGTGCAAAGCTACACCACCGACCGGTTCACCCGTGCCGACGGCGAACTGCTTTCGCTGGTGGCAAATACCGGCGCGGTGGCGGTGCAAAACGCGCGCCTGTTTGCCGCCACCCAGCGCCAGGTGCAACGCCTGACCGCCCTGCACGCCATCGATGTGGCCATTTCAGCCAACCTGGATCTGCGCATCACCCTCAACACGCTGCTGGAACAAATGCTGGCCCTGCTGCCACTGGACGCCGCCGATATCCTCATGCTGGACGGCGGTTCGCAGATGCTGCAGTTCGCCAGCGGGCGCGGTTTCCGCACCCAGGCCGCCAGCCGTACCGCGGTGATGCTCGGCACCGGTCTGGCCGGAAGGGCCGCCCTGGAAAACCGCACCATCAGCGCTGTTCGGATTGACCCGCAGGACGATCCGCGCGCGGATTTCCTCCATATCGAAGGCATCAGCGCCTGCTCGGCGGCCCCGCTGGTGTCGAAGGGCCAGGTGAAAGGCGTGCTGGAAATCTACTTCCGCCGCCCGGTGGAACTGGACCTGGAGTGGGAGGAGTTTCTGGAGACACTGGCCGGGCAGGTGGCGGTGGCGATCGATAATGCCACCCTGGTGAGCCAGCTCCAGCGCACCAACATGGAATTAACCCTGGCCTACGATACCACCCTCGAAGGTTGGGCGCGGGCGCTGTACCTGCGCGACCGCGAAACCGAAAGCCACACCCGCCGGGTGACCGAATACAGCGTGCGGCTGGCAAAAGCCATGGGCCTGAACGACAGCGATCTGGTGAACATCCGGCGCGGCGCGCTGCTGCACGACATCGGCAAGCTGGGGATCCCGGACAATATTCTGTTGAAAACCGGCCCACTGACCGAGACCGAGTGGAGTAAAATGCAGCGGCATCCCGAATATGCCAATGACATGCTGCGCGATATCAACTTCCTCGGAACCGCGCGGCTGATCCCATACTGCCACCACGAAAAATGGGACGGCAGCGGTTACCCGCAAGGGCTGAAAGGCGAAGAAATCCCGCTCAGCGCGCGCATTTTTGCCGTGGCAGACGTGTGGGATTCGCTGCTGTCTGACCGGCCCTACCGCCCTGCCTGGCCGCGCGAAAAAGTACGCGCCTATATCGAATCGCACGCCGGCACACACTTCGACCCGCAAGTTGTTGAAGCATTTCTCAAAATTATGGCCTAGAACCAACTGTACTACACAGCATCATGAAACAACTCATCAACGCAATACAACGCATCGACCAGGGGCTGGCTTCGCCTGAGGATCTGGACCTGATCATGCTTTACGCCAAACAGATTCTTGGGGCCGGGGATAACGGCCTGGCTGTACCCGATCAGCGATTGTTCCACCTGGTGGAGGCGATCACAGAAATCGCGTCGGCGCTGGAGCGCGACTTGATTGCGCATATCACCGCCACCCGGGCGCTGACCGTGTTCCCCGCCAGTTCGTGTGTCCTGTTGTACTGGGACGAGAATCACGGCCGCCTGACTCGCGGCGCGCAGGAATCCAGCGCGGCGTGGAACGAGCCGTTTTTCTGGCCGGACCGGATGACACTCGATGAAGCACCGTTTTTCCGTTCGGCGCTGGAGGAAAAAGACGCGGTCCAGGTGACCGACAGCGGCGAGCACTTTGCGGCCTTTTTTGAACAAACCGGGGTGATGCGGGCGATGGCGGTTCCGATCACCGCCCGCGAGAACACGCTGGGCTTGCTGGTGCTGCTTCAGCGCGACGTAGATGCCCCGCTGCACGCTACCGATCAGGTTTGCCTGCGGCTGCTGGCCAAAGGCGCGGCCGTGAGCCTGGAAAATGCGCAGTTATACGAGGCTGAACGGCAGCACGCGCATGAGCTGGAGGCAGTCTACAACGCCAGCCTCACGCTCACCGCCAGCCTGGACCTGCAGCGGGTGCTGGACGCAATCCTCCAGTCGATCTTCACCATGATCGAAGATGCCAAAGACGCGCATGTCTTTCTCTACAACGGCAAGACGCTGCAGTTTGGCGCGGCGCTGTGGTGGAACGGCCGGCGCGATATGTTGATGATGCCGCGCGAAAACGGCCTGACCGCCACCGTGGCGCGGCGCGGCGAAACCGTGGTGGTGACGGACATGCAGAAGAACGACCTGTACGAACAGGCGCCCAACGCCTGGAATGGTTCGATCATCGGCCTGCCGCTCAAGATCGGGATGCGCGTGGTGGGCGTGTTGAATGTGGCGCGCGTAAAGAAGGTCGGATTCCGCCAGGAGGAAATGCGCCTGTTGCGGCTGCTCGCCGACCAGGCTGCCATGGCGATTGAAAATGCGCGCCTGCACGATCTCATCCGCCACCAGGCGCTGACCGACCCGCTCACCGGGTTGCCCAACCGGCGTTTCTTTGACCAGCGTCTCAACGAAGAAATCCGCCGGTCGATGCGCTACCAGCACCCATTTGCGTTGATGATCATGGATCTGAACGGGTTTAAGGAGATCAACGACCGCTTTGGCCACCCGGCTGGTGACGCGGTTCTCAAACAGCTTGCGGAGCTATTTCGCAACAGCATGCGCGACACGGATTTCATGGCGCGCTACGGCGGCGACGAGTTCGCTTTTATCCTTCCCGAGACCAGCGCGGACGACGCGAAAAAGGTGATCCGGAATTTGCAGAAGCTGATGCGCGACGCGCATTTTGCCGTCTCGGGTAACGAGGAACACATGCTCTCGGGCAGTTTTGGCTTTGCCCTCTTCCCGTCGCACGCTTCGAGCAGTGATGAACTGATTTCCGCCGCGGACCAGATGCTGTACCGGTCGAAACACCGCTCCGCATCGCTGAACTGAACCTGCCGGGGTCTCTTCACCCACAGAATCGTCATCCAGCCGCCGCCAGAGTAACAGATTGCGGGGAGATTCGTTACTCATTGCGGTACGGAATCATTTTTCGTCCATATCTCAGGTTACAGACAGGCTGTGCGTGAATTCTTCGGTTGCTTCTTCTGCTGACCGCCGCGATCCTCGGGTTTTTCCGAGGATGTATGCGCGCGCGAACCAGATTGCCAACACAACCCAGTTAGACAGCCTGCTTTCACAGCTACTGGCTTTTGCCATGGAGCTTTCGCATGCCTCTGCCGGCATCGTGTACCTGATGGGGCAGGAAGAACCGCTGGTGATCCGCGCCTGCCTTGGCCTGCCCAACAGCAAGGCGCTGCTGGGAACCACGGTGGGCGATGAATATTCGCTGGCATGCCAGTGCCTGCTCAAAGGCCATTCCGACCTCAAAGACCTGTGGGGTGTGGAGATGGGCGGCCTGGTAGACCTGAATGCGCTGCGCGGTTTTACCCTGCGCAATACCGCGGTCTTCCCCATCCCAGAACGCAAATTCCCGACCGGCGTGCTACAGCTCTTCAACCTGGATGGATCCGAGATGGATCTGGTTCAGGCGCTGTGCGACCGGCTGGCATCCGATATACAGAAACTATTGCTGCTGCAATCATCCGAAGAACGCACGAGCCGGCTGCAGTCGATGCTGGGCTTCCTCGGGCGCATCGACCCATCGCTGGATCCGCAGGAGAACCTTTCCACCATCATCGAGAACGCCTCGATGGTGCTGGGCGCTGAAGTCAGTTCGCTGTTCCTGGCCGAAGACCCCAACAGCGACCTGGTACTGCAGATTTCTTCGCGCGAAGACCACAACCGCGGCGCGCCGTTGCGCGTGCCACGTGGAAAAGGCATCATCGGCTATGTGGTGGAAACCGGTGAGAGCGTGCTGGTGCGCGATATCAAGCGCGACATGCGCCACTACAAAGGCCTGGACACGGCCACCGAGTTCAACACGCGCTCGCTGATCGCGGTGCCGCTGGTGCGGCGCTCGATCCAGCTTGCCAACGGCCGCGTGGTTTCCTCAGAGCGCATCATCGGCGGGCTGGAAGCCGTCAACAAGGTGAACGGCGAGTTTGACGCGGTGGATCTTTCCATGCTGGAAAACTTTGCCAAGCAGGCCACCACCGTGCTGCAAATCGCCAATCTGTATAAAGAAGCCGACGAGCTGTTCCTGGACGCCATTCGCGCGCTGACCGCCGCGATTGACGCCAAAGACCCGTACACGCAGGGCCATTCGCAGCGCGTGTCGGATTACTCGGTGGCGATCTCGATTGAGATGAACATGGATTCGGAATTCATCCACCGCATCCGCATCGGTTCGATGCTGCACGATGTGGGCAAGATCGGTATTCCGGATGAGATTTTGCAGAAACGCGGCGAGCTGACGCCGGTCGAGTACGAGCTGATGAAGCAGCACCCGACCGTTGGGGAAACCATGCTGAGCAAGATCCGCACCCTGCGCTCCGAGCTGGCGGCGGTGATGGAACATCACGAGCGGCTGGACGGCAGCGGCTACCCGCGCGGGCTGCATGGTGATGAAATCTCGATGATCGGGCGCATTGTGGCCGTAGCCGATGCCTTTGACGCCATGACCTCCGACCGGCCCTACCGCGCGCGTATGTCCGACGAAGAAGCAATCGCGCGGCTACAGGCTGTCGCCGGCACCAAGTTCGATAGCCAGGTGATTGACGCGCTGATCAACGTGTACCGCAGCAAAAGCCTGCGGGCGCTGTTTCAGAGCGGCCTGATCGATGGCATGCCGCGCCAGTCGGCGTTCGTCATCCGCGACGATAACTATTCGTAGTGGATCGCATCCAGAATACGGATGCGCGCCGCGCGCCGCGCCGGCCAAACCGCGGCGATCTGCGAGATCACCAGCGACACCAGCAGCGAAACCACCACTGCCTGCAACGGCATGCGGTAGCTGATGTTGTAGCCCGACATGGCCACCATGGCGACCAGGAAGATTCGCGATAGGATCACGCCAAACACCAGACCGATGATACCGCCGATGATGCCCATCAGCGCCGCTTCGGCCATCACCATCTGCACCACCTGCCAGCGCGTCATGCCCACCCCGCGCAGCATGCCGATCTCCTGCGTGCGCTCCATCACGTTCATCATCAGGGTGTTGACCACGCCCAGCGAAGCTACAATCACGGCGATGTAGGCCAGCACGTCGAACATGCTGAACGCGGAGCGCATCAGGCCGGTCACGCGGT
>CALDSL010000384.1 GCA_937920255.1 uncultured Anaerolineaceae bacterium
GGTGTAGGTGTTGGCGGGTCAGTCGGGGTTGTTGTCGGCAAGTTCGTTGGCGTGGGGATCGGAAGGTCTGTTGATGTGGGAGTCGGCAGATCTGTCGGTGTAGACGTAGGCATGTCCGTTGGTGTGGACGTCGGTAGATCTGTCGGCGTGGGCGCCGGCGGGTCAGTCGGAGTTGGCGTTGGCAAGTCTGTCGGCGTGGGCGTCGGCGGGTCAGTCGGGGTAGGCGTTGGCAAGTCTGTTGGTGTGGGCGTAGGCGGGTCAGTCGGGGTAGGCGTGGGCAGATCTGTCGGTGTGGATGTTGGCAGATCGGTCGGGGTTGGCGTGGGTAAGTCCGTGGGCGTGGGTGTCGGCAGGTCTGTGGAAGTTGCCGTCGGCACAGTTGTCGGAGTTGGAGTCGGCGCTACTTCATAATAAATGTACTGAATTATCAGTCTCGGCGCATATTTGCTGCTTGAATCGTAGCTCTTCGCCGTCCTGCGGGCGGAAGCACTCCCTGTGCCCCGTACTAGAATGGCTATCGAATTCCCGGGATCCCAGTCATTGCGATTGACAATTTCCTGTACTGCTTGCGTTACTGGCGCCAACGCATACCACTGGTTAGCGTACCAGCGGGTCTTCAAGGAATGATTACTGTTTGCTGCTGTTGCGGTACGGGTGGAGGGTAGCGTTGACGTACTAAAAGACTGGCTGTTGCCCACTGCCTCTGCATAAATTTGATAATTTATGGTGTTCAACTGCAAATTCGTTGAATACACCTCAATATATGCATTCTGAATGGTCGCCCCTCTTGGGATCGCCAAATCATTGAATCGGGCGCCTGCATATTGGGTACCGTCTCCACCGAACTGCCATTTCGTGCTGGTGATGTAACCGGTCGATCCTATTTGATAAGCGTCATCTGTAGATGTAGTCACCTGATGGGTGGCCTGTCCGGATATGGGAACGGGAGGTAAGGTAGGTGCAGGTGTCAAAGTCGGAGTACTGGTTGGGCTGACGGTCACGGTGGGGGTTTCCGTCACAACCGGCGTATCGGTGATGGTTGGGGTCAACGTTGGAAGTGGCGCCGGGGCAAAAATTTCTGACCAGGTATAGGAAACCGGATTTACAAACGGCGCTTCGGTTACGGAGACAGGATTCTGACCGGATGTCTGCGCATACGCCACATCCAACGTCAGTAGCTCAGGCCGCAGGATAACACTCAGCAAAGTCGGTGAGCTATTGGCATTTGACAGTTGTCCCAGCAATTCCCTGGCTTCGGCTTGATCAACGATGCCGTCGCCGCCACTCACCAGCTCCGGTAATTCGGATGTCAGAATTGCATATCTCTCCAGCGTATTGTTATACGAAGGCGTGGCAGTATACCGCTGAATAAAATGATTTGTCGCAAACACATACGGTTCGGCGCTCAATGCAGCGCGAATCTCATGCCCCTGCGCGTCAGCTTCGATGATCTCCGACACCAGATTACCGCGCCCTTGAGGTTGCGAAACCTGAATGATAAAGGAACGTGTTCGCGGGGATGCCGATAGGATTTGGTCTATCTGGGGAAACAGATCTCCGGATCCGGTTGTGTCTTCCAAAATCCGCCTCAAAATCAACCCACTGGGGACGTAGGAAGCCCCGTCATATTGGGTATCGATTGCCCCATCGCCTACATTTGAGGTGATAGCCAATCCGGACTGATTCATTCCCGTTCCCGCACTGAGAAATCCTGGCCAGGTAATCGAGGCGTACGCTTGTTTTCCGGCTGGTGCATAGGCAATCATCAGCTGCTTGTTGGCCGCATATCCGTTGGCTGTATCGTACGGGAAATCCATATTCCTGGCCTGGATAACACCCGCTTCGCCGGCGCCCGGGCCCCAAACCGCAAAGCTTGAGCAGCCCAACTGTAGCAAACCCGAGTCATACATTGTGTTCCAGAGTTTTAAATCGTCGACTGTCAAATCCCGGCCCAGAGCATCGATGCGAATGTCTACGTCTGCCTCTACCATACCGGCTAACATGCCGGATAATTCATCGTTGTATTCGCCAAAATCCATCTTGGTTCTGGTAATTTCCGATGCGCTGTTCCAGTTGCTAACGTTGCCCCCCATAAGCTTTTCTATCAGGTATTTTTCGATCATCAGCATAATATCATTGCCGATCAGATATCCCTGATCAAACCCCATTTGGTAATAGCTGCCCGACAATTGCAGTATGCGTTGACCATCTTTTTCGATCAACCTGCCGGTTGGAGTATAGCCTGCTTTTACAGAGTAACTTGCTCCGCCAAAAAAATTAATCACGATCCCTACGATTACGAGAAAGGCAAAAAATCGCCGCCAACCATCATTCTTGCTTATGGTGCGCATGGATTTGATCCTCAACCTTCATTTTGGGGGAGATATGGATCTGGCATGGGAAGGAGGAATTATGAGCCAGTCACATTTATTAATGTAATTATATAGCACACAACCGATATTTTGTAATAGAAATTTACTCGATTATTTTCTTATTTGATAACTCGCATAAAAGCGCACCGCGAAGGTGCGGGACGGTGCGCGGTGAAATCTTTTTCCATGGCCCGTAAAGCGTGACTAGCTTTTGCGGATTGGTACTTGAATCAATTGACGCAATCACCAGAAACTTTTGCGAAATCCTGCCGCTAATCCGATATACAATAAGCTTGTCAACCAATCGTCACCATCAGGAGCAAGCGCATGACACTCTACGGCGGAATTGAAGGCGGGGGTACCAAATTTGTGTGCGTAGTGGCCTCCGGGCCGGAAGATATTCGCGCGGAGACGCGCTTCCCTACCACCACGCCGGCGGAGACGATTGGCCGCGCGCTGGATTTCTTCCGCGAAGCCGCCGCGTCGGAACCGCTGGCGGCGGTAGGCATCGCCACCTTTGGGCCGGTGGATTTGAACCCGGCCTCGCCCACTTACGGCTATATCACCAGCACGCCCAAACCACACTGGGCGCGGACGGATATCGTCGGCCCGGTGCAGGCGGCGCTGGGCGTGCCGGTTGGCTTTGACACCGACGTCAACGGCGCGGCGCTGGGCGAGCACCGCTGGGGCGCTGCGCAGGGGCTGGATACGTTCCTGTACTTCACGATCGGCACCGGCATCGGCGCGGGGGTGGTGGTCAACGGCGCGCCGGTGCATGGGCTGGTGCACCCCGAGACGGGGCATATCCTGCTGCGCCGCGATCCACAGCGTGACCCGTACCCGGGCAAATGCCCGTTCCACGGCGACTGCTTTGAAGGTCTCGCCGCCGGCCCGGCCATGGGCGCGCGCTGGGGCGTTCCGGCTGAAACGCTGCCGCCGGACCATCCTGCCTGGGAATTGGAGGCCGAGTACATCGCCCAAGCGTTGAGCATGCAGATCCTGTCGCTCTCGCCGCAGCGCATCATCCTGGGCGGGGGCGTAATGCAGCAGCCGGCGCTGTTCCCGATGATCCACCGGCGCGTGCCGGAACTGCTCAACGGGTACGTGCAGTCGCCGGCGATTTTGCAGTGCATCGATGAGTATATCGTCCCGCCCGCGCTGGGCGGGCGCGCCGGCGTGTTGGGCGCCATCGCCCTGGCGATGCAGGCAGCCGGATCGTAAGAGCGCTTTTGCTGAGCAGAAACAATCAATACACAATAGGCCAAGAAAACCTTAATCACGAATAAAGACCGAATACAAACGAATAACACGAATAGAGCTTTGGATTTTTATTGAGCCGTATTTGTTGTTGTGCAATTCGTGGAAAATCATCGGTCAACGGGTAGAGACGCAAGATCTTGCGTCTCTACCTCAAATGGATAGAATGATCAAAGAGGTTTACAGGTATCAGCATGAAATCGTCCATTTTCTCTATCAAGGCTGGACGGCGTATTCTGGCGGTGGCGATCCTGGCCGCGGCGCTGCTGGCGGGCTGCGCGGGGCAGGCAGCTACGCCGTCAGCCACCACGGCGCCATCTGCCGCCACGTCAGTGACGGCATTTCCCAGCGCCACGCCTGTTCCACCGACCGCAACGCCGCAGCCCACGCCCACGGTGGAGACGACCCTGGAACCCACGGCGACCGCGCTGGTGTTCAGCACGGATCTGTACGGGCAATCGGTCAAGGACCTACCATACTGCTCAACGCCCGGCGGGGATGACCTGCTGATGGACGTGTATTACCCTGAGCAGGGCGAGCCGCCGTTCCCGGTGGTGGTATTCGTTCATGGTGGCTCGTGGACGGAAGGCGACAAATGGAACGTGGTTGAAGTGCTGGAACCGACCGAGCTGGTGACCGGCGGCAATATGATGATCAGCATCCAGTACCGGCTGGCGCCACGCGATCTGTTCCCATCGATGATTGAGGATGTCAAATGCGCGGTGCGTTCGATCCGCGCCAATCACAGCGCGCTGGCGGCTGACCCGGAGGGCATCGCCCTGATGGGAGTCAGCGCAGGTGGACATCTGGTGGCGCTGGCGGGCGTGGGCGGCCCGGAAGCCGGCTGGGATGCAGGCGACTACCCGGAAGAATCCAGCCGCCCGAACGCAGTGATCGATTTTTACGGCCCGATCGATTTGGCGCAGGTCACCCTGGGCGGGGGCAGCGTCATCCGGCGCGCGTTTGGCGTTGAGGATCTCAACGACCCGGTGCTGGAAACATACACGCCGCTGACCTACATTACCCCGGACGATGCGCCGTTTTTGATCGTGCACGGGATCGACGACCCGACCGTGCCAATCTCGCATTCTGAGGTGCTGGCCGCGGAACTGGAAGCGGCCGGCGTGCCCGTCACGCTGCTCAAGGTGTCGCGGCTGGGGCACCGCATGCCCTTCAATGACAGCTCCAACCCCACCTATGCGGAGTACATGGAAGTGATGCGAGCCTTCCTGGACGAGACCATCGGGAAAGGGCGTTAACACGAATAAAGGCCGAATAAAACCCAACGGCACGAATAAAACTTTAAAATTCTTAAGGCTTTATTCGTGCCATTTGTCAATATTCGGTCCTTATTCGTGATTAAGCTTTTTCCCGCTGGCCGTTAAGAGATCTTCACTTGTAAATCAGTTCAGTCTGGGGTGGGCCGAGGAATTCTACGCCGGTCTCGGTGACGAGCACATCTTCTTCCAGCCCCACCGCGCCGATGCCGGGCAGGTGCATGGTCGGCTCGAGGGTGAAGACCTGGCCGGCCTCCACCTTCTGGAAGGGAGAATCGCCGTAGCGTTCCCAGGCCGGGCCGAGCAGGGCGCCGCCATCGTGCGCTTCGCGGCCGAGCTGGTGCCCCAACGCGTGCTTGTATTCAGGGTAGCCGGCTTCGACCAGGATATTGCGCGCCACGGCGTCCACGTCTTTGCCGGCCATGCCGGGTTTGAGCACCGCCGCGGAAGCCTGGATGGCGCGTACCACGGTGTCGAACGCGCGCCTAATTTCGGGCGGGGCTTCGGTTTCGCCCGGGCGGCGGAAATACACCAGCCGCTGGATATCCGAGCAATAGCCTTCGCTGCGCACGCCAAAATCAAAGTGCAGCAGGTGGCCGGGCTGGATGGCGATATCGGTGGGGGCCACATGACCAGAGGGCGACTCCGGCCCGGCGTTGACGGTGGGGCAGCCGGCCGCAGCCCATGCCAGCCCCAGCCCCATCTGGCGCGTGCGCGCCTGCATCATATTGTAGACGTCACGCTCGGTCATTCCGGGCTGGATCTCGGCGATGATCTCGTCGAAGATCTGACCGGTCAGCGCCACGGCTTTGCGGATGCGCGCCACTTCGGCCGGGGTCTTGCGCCCGCGCAGCGCGCCGGCCAGCTTTTCGGCGGAGGTCAGGCGCGCGGGGTAGGGCGTGCCTTCCAGGTAGCGCTGCAGCAGGGTGTACATGCCGTGGGTCAGCCCGTCGGCGTGTACGTCTGAGAGCGAGGTGTTGATGCCAATCGCGCCTGGGTCGTAGCGGTTGAAAATATCCACCAGAACCGGCCGGATAGACTCGTCGTAAGGAATCACCTGGGTGTAGGCCCCGGTGAGGCGCGCCGGTTCCTGCTCGAAGCGCCCCACAACCGCCACGCGTTCGCCATTCCTGAACAGAATCAGAGCGCTTTCCCAGGTCAGGCCGCTGTCGCCGTAGATCAGTGGCAGCACTGGATCGCCGCCGGCGGCGGTTTCGCGCACAAAAGTCAGCCAGGCGTCGAGGCCGAATTCGGGCAGCAGGCGTACCGCCTGATCGACTTTTTCTTGAACGAGCGTTTGCATACAAACCTCCTTTTTTATAGGCTCCTATTGGATGGAATTTTTGGAATCGCGAAGGCGCAAAGACGCGAAGAAATTTTTATTCGATATTTTCGCGTCTTCGCGCCTTCGCGATTCAATCACATGGTGGCCGTAGAACACGAATGGTTAGTGAATGCTTAGATCTTGGTATCTTCCTGCTGTTTGCCGCGCAGAACGCGCGCCAGCCACAGCCCCAGGCCGAACAGCAGCGCCAGGACGATCACGCCCAGGTAGTCGATGGCGGGGATGCGCAGGATTTCGCTGATCTTGTCCAGCCCGCGCCAGGTGTATACTGCCCCGACCAGAACGATATAGGTGGCCAGAATCCAGTAGCGCGGCCAGCGCGTGAGCCCCAGGCCGTGCATCTGGGTGATGACAAAGATGCCGCCAAACCCGAAGGCGAACATCGGCCACAGGTCATCGCCCTGCATCACTGCCACCATCGTCCCGTGCAGCAGCACCGAGACCTCGAGAATGGTGGTCCAGAAGCGGTTATTATGGATGCGGGTAAAGAACAGGCTGCTTTGCAACAGCAGCATGAAGATATAGAAGAAACCGATCAGGTGGCCGGAAGTGTTCTCGGCCGGGTGAAACCAGAAGGTGTAGATCACTGCCCAGGCGAAGTAATAGCCGTGATATTTGCGCGCAAAGCGGATGATCTCGTCCTTGATCGGCAGCGGCTTACCAAAGAACATCCCCCGGCGGTTGTTCTCCATCAGCAGCACCCAGATCAGCAGGATCGCCACCGAGCCAAACGAGGTGAACACGTGCATGTCCTGCGCCAGCCCGTCGTAGAACACCTGGGTCTGGAGCAGGTGCAGGACGATAAACCCGGCGTTGACCGCCAGCGCGATCACATTCAGCTGGTGCAGCCCGGAGGTGTAGCGCGTGCGGGCCTTCTGCGCGCGGTAGATCAGCGCCCAGATGGCCACCTGGTGGATCAAATAAAGGCCCCAGGCGGTGATCTGCGCCCACAGCCGCGGCTGCGGGAGCTGCCAGTAATACCAGCCAGCGCCCTGGTCGGGCAGGTGCGGCACGTCTTGCAGCCAGCGGCCGGTGAACCAGATGATGAAGGTGAACACCAGGCTGAATGCCAGGCCGCCCCACAGGGCCATCAAATCATTGCGCCGGCGTTCCGGCGGTTTCCTGTCACTTTCCGATGATGCCTGCATCCCGGCAAGTTTCTCCTGTGTAATTGGATTTCCTTGGTATCGACCCGGAAATTATTGTTTGTGTTGTTGTTTGGGCGGCGAAGCCGCCAAACAACAACACACCCCCTCATCCCGTTATTTCGATGTATTGTTATCTTATCAGCTTGCATTGCGTGTGTCCATATTCGCCGGCTTTTTGAGGGTGTTATAATTCATTTGATCGTACTTTTCCGGCGAGGTGTTGACATGACGACGCAAAGAAGGAAAGGCAGCCTGGTGTTTGCGCTGCTGATGATCGGGTTGGGCGTGTGGTATCTATCGGCCCAATTTTCTCCCGTCATTCGAGGTCTGGCCTACGGGCCGGGTTCGTGGCCCAATCACATTCTGGTGGTGGCGGCGATTTTCGCGCTGGTGGGGTTGGTGACCTGGGTGCCGGGTCTGCTCATCCCGGCGGCGATCATCGGCGGCATTGGCGGCATTCTGTATTATCAGAACGCATATAATGCCTGGGAAACCTGGGCCTTCGCCTGGACGCTGATCCCCGGCTTTGTGGGCGTGGGGCTGCTGCTGTATGGCTTGCTGGCGCGAAAAACAGGCGCGATCCTCGGCGCGATGTGGACGCTGTTTGCCAGTGCGGTGCTGTTCGGTATCTTTGGCGGCTTTTTGGGCGGACTGCGCCTGGCGGGGTACATCTGGCCGGCGGCGCTGGTGATTTTGGGCTTGCTGCTGCTGGTCGGCGCCCTGCGCCGGCGCTGAGCGCGCAGCACACTCTTCCGTAGAGCCTGTAGCGTGCGCCTGCTCGCAGAGCACCCTGCGGGTGGCGCACCAACACGCATCAAGCTAAGCGATTTTCGCCTCTCCCCGCCAAAGGATGAGGACATTAAAGTGCCCTAACCAGCGGGGAGAGGGATAAGAGGCTTAGCTTGATGCATATGGGTGCGCCTACCAGCCTTAAGCGCGCAGCGCGGCTTTTTCATCATCGGATAAAAAGGCTGTTTCCAGGCCGTTGCGCTGCGCCTGGCGCGCCAGCGAGGGCGTCAGCCCGGCGGCGGGCGCGGCGGCTTCATATTCGTGTGGCAGGTCGATGCCGCTGATGCTGGGGTCGTCGGTGTTGATGCTGGCCAGCACGCCGGCTTCCAAAAACTGCCGCAGCGGGTGCAGCGCCAGGTCTGTGACGGCGTTGGTCTGCAGGTTGCTGGTCAGGCAGCACTCCACGCCGATGCGCTCGCGCGCCAGCGCTTCCACCAGGGCTGGGTCTTCGACTGCGCGCACCCCATGCCCGATGCGCTCGGCGCCCAGATGCCGCAGCGCCTGCCACACGTACTCCGGCCCGGCGGCTTCGCCGGCGTGTACGGTGATACGCAACCCGGCATCCCGGGCGCGGCGAAACAGGGGCGCGAACATTTCACCAGGCCAGCCGGCTTCCGCGCCGGCCAGGTCCACCCCGGTGATGCTGTCACGCACCCGCAGCAGGGCTTCCAGCTCGCGCCCGGCGCTCTCCAGACCCAGATGGCGTTGGATGATGCCGATGATGCGCGCCTGGACGCCGGTGTCACGCACGGCGGCGGCCACGCCGTCGGCCGCGGCTTCCACCACGGCGCTGGGGTCCAGCCCATGGCCGGAAGCCACGAACAGCGGGCTGAAGCGCAGCTCCACGTAGCAGATGCCCTCATTGCGCGCGTCCTCCACATTCTCATATGCAATGCGGCGCACGGCGTCGTAATCGACCATCACCGGGATGAGGTAGTCGAATTTGGAGAGGAACTCCACCAGGCTGGGCTGCGGGCTGGTGACCTGAACGAAGGGGCGCAGCACTTCCGGCTCCCAGGCGGGGAGTGGCAGGTTGTGCTTGCGCCCCAGGTCGATCATGGTTTCCAGGCGGACGTTTCCGTCCAGATGCCGGTGCAGGTCCACCAGCGGCAGGGTGCGGTCGATCATCAGTTGCAGGTTCATACGCCCATTATAGCGTTTTTGGTTCGTGATTTAGTCCACCAGCCGTTCCCATTCGGCCATCATCCCGTCCAGCGCGGCCTGAGTTTGGGCCACCTGGTTGCTGATGTGGTTGATGCGCTGGTAGCCGCCTTTTTCGCCCGCGTGCTGGAGTTCGCTGTAGAGGCGCTTGAGCACGATTTCTTTCTCGCGGATGCGCTCTTCGAGCTGGCTCAACGCCTGCGTGCGCTGGCGGGTTTCCTTGCTGTTGTCGCGCACCATCGGTTTGGGCGCCAGCAGGATCTGCCGCTGCGGAGCCGCGGAGGATGCCGCCGCCCGGCGCAGCACCCACTCGCGGTAGCCGCCGTGGAAGATGTTCATCTTGCCTTCGTTGATGTCCCAGATCTGGGTTGCCAGCCGGTCGATCATGTAGCGGTCGTGCGACACGAGCAGAATGGTGCCGGTAAAGCTTTCCAGCACTTCCTGCAGCGCTTCGCGCGCCGGCATATCCAGATGATTGGTGGGCTCGTCCAGCAGCAGCAGGTTGGAGCCATCCAGCGAGAGGATGGCCAGCGCCAGCCGGGCGCGCTCGCCGCCGCTCAGCGCGCTGAGCGGTTTGAACACGTCATCGCCGCGGAACAGGTAGGGCGCCAGATAGCTGCGCGCCGCGTCAGCCCGCATGGGCTTGTGTCGCATCAACTCGTCCAGAACCGTCTGGTCGCCGCTGAGCGAGTCATGTGCCTGGGCAAAATAGCCAATCTTGAGGCTGGCGCCGTGGTGCACTTCGCCTTCCAGGGGCTGCATGTGTTCCAGCAGCACCTTGAGAAAGGTAGTCTTGCCGCTACCGTTTGGCCCGGTCAGCACGGCGCACTCGCCGCGGCGCAGTTCCAGGTTATCAACCGTGAACAGCACATTGCCCGGATAGCCGACAACGGCGCGCTGGGCGCGCAGCACGATGGTGCCGCTGGTGTGGGTTTCAGCCAGCCGCGGCCGGATGGCCGGAGGGCGGTTGGTGGGCATGCTGATGGCGTTGACCTTGCGGATGGCTTCGATCACGTCCAGCGGGCGCTCGACGGTCAGGCCGGTTTCGCTCCACTTTTTGCCGTTGCGCAGACCCATCACGCCGAAGTGATCCACAATGGCCAGATCGCGCGAGATGCGTCGCAACAGCCCCAAAGCGCGGGCATGCGTGCTGGCGCGCACCCAGTTGCGCTGGATGAAGTCCACCTCTTTGAGCAGGCGCGTTTTTTC
>CALDSL010000385.1 GCA_937920255.1 uncultured Anaerolineaceae bacterium
CGGGTTGGCGCTGCTGCCTTTTCTAGGGCTGTTCCCCTACGCCGCCTATGCCGCTTACAGCGATATGGCCATCAGCCACTACCCCAACCTGTTGTTTTTGCAGCGCGCGCTGGTTGAAACCGGTTTGATCCCTCTCTGGTCCTCCACAATCCTGAGCGGGTATCCATTCGCGGCCAACCCGTTGAGCAGCCTGTGGTACCCGCCCGCATGGTTGGCGCTGCTGTTCCCGCTGCCGCTGGGGTTGAATCTGGTCACCGCTCTGCACCTGATGCTGACCGGGCTGGGCATGTTTGCTCTGCTGCGGGCAGAAGGATTGGAAGCGCCAGCATCGGGTTTGGGCGGGCTGGCTTGGGCGGCTCTGCCGCGGCTGGCGGGGCATTATGCCAGCGGGCACGTGACGCTGATCTGGGCGGTGTGCTGGACGCCGTGGCTGGTATACGCCGCACGGCGAGTGGCGGGGCGGCGGGGTTGGGCCGCGCCGGCGCTGATCTTCGCCGCGATTATCCTGGCCGACCCACGCTGGGCGCCGTGCGCCGGGCTGCTGTGGGGGGGTATCGCCCTGCGACTGGGGCTGGCAGAACCGGGCAATCTCGGGCGCGCGCTTGCGGGCGCTGCGAGGGCAGTCGTGCCGGCGGCCGGTATCGCCATATTGCTGGCCGCGCCGCTGCTGCTGCCGCTGGCGGAATACGGGCGTTTATCCACGCGCGTCATGATGAGCGCGGCTGACAGCCTGTATCTGTCGCTGCCGCCCGCGCGGCTGGCGGGGTTCCTGATCCCCAGCCTGGATGGGAACACCGAGTGGACGGTGTACCCCGGCGCGCTCCTCACGGCGGCGTTCCTGTGGTATGCGCTGCAGCCCAAAGCATGGCGCGGGCGTGGTTTGTGGCTGCTGGCGGCCGCGGCGGGCATACTGCTGGCGCTGGGCGAGCACCTACCCGGAGGAGCGTTGCTGGCGCAGCTCCCGGGCTTTGATCTGCTGCGCGTACCGCCGCGCGCGCTGCTGGTGACCGGGTTCGCGATGGCGATCTTGGCCGCGCACCTGCTGAACGATTATTTGAGCAGTGATGGCCTGCGCCTGGGCTCGGCGTATTTCTCGCGGCTGGGCATCGCCGGCGCGGCCGGGTTGACGCTGCTGGCCGCCCTGGGCGTGACCCTGCTCAGTGGCGAGCCGCCGCGCAACTTCTGGTGGGGGGCGGGCTTTTTGTTGGTGAGCGTGATGGTAATTCTGTTGCGCGATTCCGGCCGGCTGGGGCGCGCGGGGTGGATCACGGCGGTATTCGCCCTTGTGCTGGTCGACAGCCTGGGGATTGGTGTGCAAAGTGTCCGCTTTCGCACTCCCGCGGATGTGTTGAGCGAGGGCGCGCCGGCCGCGGCGTGGATTGCCGGCCAGCCGGGGAGATTTCGCGTCTATTCACCGGATTACAGCATCCCGCAGCAGACGGCGTCGTTTTACAATTTGCAGATGATCAATGGCGTTGATCCGCTCCAGTTGCGCTCCGTAGCGCAAGCCGTATCGGAAGCCGGAGGGATTGCGTTGGATGGGTATGACGTCGTTCTGCCCCCGCTTCGGGAGGATGGCAGCGTGGGATTCCCCAATGCGGCCGAGCTGGGGCAGTTCAATGTTTTCTATGTGGTTAGCAATACTGCCATAGAAGCAGAGGGTTTGGTGCAAGTGGCGCGGTTTGATTCGACGCGCATCTACCGGAATTTTGTAATCCAGCCACGCGCCCGGGTTGAGACTGCTCATGGAGGAGAAATCCCGGTTTCAAATTTGGAAATCCGGCCGAATCACGTTCTCCTCAGTGCGGACGGGCCGGGGAAGCTGGTGCTGTCGGAAATTGCGTATCCCGGCTGGCAGGCGCGCGTTGATGGACAGTCCGTAGTGGTGCTCGAAGAAGGAACTTTTCGCGCGGTGGAACTTGGCTCAGGGACGCATGTAGTGGAATTCGTCTACCGGCCCATAAGCGTATTTTTAGGACTGGGTTTGTTCCTGATAGGGGTAATCCTGGTTAGGTTTCTGATGCGTAATGGAGCGAAGCCGTGAGCCGCGAAGAACGGCGTTGGGTGATGTGGGTCGCCGTTGCCCTGCTGGGCGTGACCAGCCTGCCGTACCTTCTGGCCTACCAGCGCTCGGGCGACGCGTGGCAGTTCAGCGGCTTCGTACTTGGCGTGGATGATGGCAATTCCTACATCGCTAAGATGCTGCGCGGCGCGGAAGGCGATTGGCTGTTCCGTTCGCCGTACAGCGCCGAGAAACAAGACGGTTTCCTGGCTTTTTTGCCGTATCTGCTGCTGGGAAAATTGACCTCGCAGCCTGGTCAGCACGAGCAGTTGGTGGCGCTGTTCCACCTCTACCGTTGGGTGGGCGGCGTTGCGCTGGCCTTCGCGGTGTACTTTTTCGCAAGCCTGTTCCTGGAGCAGCGCAAACAGCGCCAATTGGCAGTGTTGCTGGCGCTGGCCGGCGGCGGCTTGGGCTGGTTGGCGATGCTTGGCCTGGGCGGGCTGTGGGGCGAGCGCGTGCCGCTCGAGTTTTACTCGCCCGAGAGTTTCGGCTTTCTTTCACTCTACAGCCTGCCGCACCTGGAAGTCAGCCGAGCGTTATTGCTGGCCGGGCTGGTTGCGTTCCTGCGACCTGCCCGCGATTGGCTGGGGTGGGCGCTGCCCGGGCTGTTGTGGCTGGCATTGGGTTTCTTCCAACCGCTGACCATTGCCAGCGGTTGGGCGGTGCTGGGTATGTTCCTGCTGGTGCGCGGCGCGGCATGCCTGGCGCAGATGCGCAAGGGCGATCCTGGCTGCCATGTAGAGTGGCGGCGGGATCTGCTGCGCGCGACCGTCACCGGGGCGATCTCGCTGCCGTGGGTGGTGTATAACTTCGCCGCCTTTCAGATTGACCCGTATCTGCGTGGGTGGTCGCAGCAGAACATCATCCTCTCACCGCCGGTGTGGGATTATCTGCTGGCCTACGCGGTGATGCTGGCGCTGGGCGTCATCGGGCTGCTGGCGTTGTGGCAGCAAAATCCGCGCGCGGCGTCGCTGCTGGCCGGCTGGCTGGTGGCCTTCCCCCTACTGGCTTATTTCCCA
This sequence comes from uncultured Anaerolineaceae bacterium, assembly GCA_937920255.1. Taxonomy (GTDB): domain Bacteria; phylum Chloroflexota; class Anaerolineae; order Anaerolineales; family Anaerolineaceae; genus CALDSL01. Next base: position 3,082 of record CALDSL010000385.1, read on the forward strand.
TACCCACTCCAGCGCCGGCTGCCAGAGGGAATTTGGGTGGCACTGGCCGTGCTGGCTACGGCGGGTTTCTTCCAGCTTGCCAAACGCTGGCGCAGGGTCGCCGCGCCGTTGATGGTGCTGGCATTTTTACCGGCTGTTTTTCTCGTGCTGGGTGGGCTGCTCTCGGCCTGGACGCCGCAGGAACCGGTGTTCATCCCGGCGCAAGAGATTCGCGCGTTTGTGTTCTTGCGTGGGGTGGCCGAAAAAGGCGATGTCGTATTGGGCTCGTTTGATGTCTCCAACCGCGTGCCGGCCTGGGCGGCGGTGCACACCATCACCGGGCATGGGCCGGAGAGCACCGGCGCGGAACTGATAACGCCGCGTATTCAGCGCTTTTTCCAGGCCACTGGGACGGACGCGGAGCGTTTGAGCCTGATCCGAGATTTCGACATTCGCTTTGTGTTGGTCGAGGCAAGGGACATTCAGGGCAGCGGGTGGGATCCCTCCACAGTGGGATTTTTGGAACCGGTGTACATTGACACCAATGGAGCGATCAACGTATATCAGGTGCGTGATGAGGTGAGGCCATGAATTGGCTGCGCGCATTTTTCTCCAGCGACCGTTGGCTGCCAGTGCTTCCGCTGGTCGTTTTCCCTCTGATTCTGGTGGGGCGGTTGCTGGCGCAGGGTAAGGCGCTGTTTTGGGGGTTGCCGGCGCTGCAGTTCAACCCCTGGCGGTTATACGCTTGGGAGGTGCTGCGCGGCGGCGAACTCCCGCTGTGGAACCCGCTCAATGGGATGGGCGCGCCGCTGATGGCCAATTACCAGCTCGCGCTATGGTACCCGCCGTCCTGGCCGCTATATCTGTTCGCAGCGCTGGGGGGCGGGCCGGCATTGGCCTGGGGCCATACCCTTCTGCTGGCGTTACACCTGCTGTGGGCCGGGTTGGGGATGGCGATTCTGTTGCGCGCGCTGGGCCTTGGGAAACTGGCGCAGACCACCGCCGGGCTGGCGTTTGGATCGTGCGGCTACCTGGTGGCGCGCAGTAACGTGTTCCCCATGGTGTGGGTGGCGGCGTGGATGCCATGGGTGATGCTGGGCGCCAGCCGCATCAGCATCACCGGGCGCAGGCCGCAGAATGGGGGCGCTTTTCTGCCGCCGGCGCTGGTGGCCTCACTGGCGATGATGCTGCTGGGGGGGCACGCGCAGTTGGCGTGGTACACCCTGCTGCTGGCCGGCGTGTGGGTGATTGTTGGCGCGTGGCGGGGCGGGTGGCGCGGACTGCTTCGCAGCAGCGCCCGTTTTGGGCTGGCGGGGCTTCTCGCCGCGGCGCTGGCGGCGGTGCAGCTCATTCCCACCGCCGAGTATTTGCTGCAGTCTCAGCGCTCCGCGGCGGTCGACTATGAAATGGGAATGGCCTATTCCTTCTGGCCGTGGCGATTCTTGGATTTCATCGCTCCTAACGCGTTCGGTAGCCCGGGAATGGGCAATTACTGGGGCTTCGCGGCCTATTGGGAAGACGCGGTTTACATTGGGCTGCTGCCGCTGCTGCTGGCGTTCTCGACCCTGCGTTTCTTCCGGCGCGGGAAGGAGCCAGAACCTGCTGACTCTGCGTGGCGCGGTCTGGCGCGTTTCCTGTGGATCTGCGTGCCGGTTGTGTTTTTGTTAGCCCTGGGTTGGAACACGCCGGTATTCCCGTTCCTATACCGTTATGTGCCGACGTTTGATATGTTCCAGGCGCCGACACGGTTTTCGATCCTGGCGATATTTGCGCTCTCGCTGCTGGCAGGCGCGGGCGCGGAGGGCTGGCAAAAGCCAGCCGGGAAGCGGCTCAAGCGCTTGAAGCAGGCCATGGTGGCGGCCGCGGGAGTGGTTATCGGCGCGGGGGCGGGGGTGGTAATTCTACAGGACATACGCCCAAGCCTGGCGCTGGCGTTCACTATTGCAGGGGTGTGGGCATTTCTGGCCGGGCTGCTGGCGCTGCGCATGCCGCCCGCCGAGGAACGCGCGCGCCGCGCGCGCTGGACCTGGGCCGTGGCGGCCGTGATCGGCATCGACCTGATCGCCGCCGGGTGGAGCCTGGTGCAGGGCGCCCCGCTGGCGCTGTACCAGGAAACGCCGCCCCAGGCGGCGGAAATCCGGCAAATGGCCGGTGGTGGACGCATCTTCATCGACAGCCGCAACGAATACCAGATCAAGTTCGCGCGCTTTTTCCGCTTTACCGACTACCGCCCGCTGGAAGATTGGGATCATCTGCGCGGCGTGATGCTGCCAAACATGAACCTATTGGACGGCGTCGCCTCGGCCAATAATTTTGACCCACTGGTGCCCGGCCGCTGGTCGCAGTGGATGGAGCATGTAGACGCATTGCCCGATGAAGAGCGCCTGCCGTGGCTGCGGTTAATGAGCGTCAGCCTGGTGGAAGAGCGGGATATCAGCATCCGCGAGGGGGTGCGCTTCACGCCGGTGGATGGCGCGCAGCCGTGGTACTGGGCCACTTGCGCGGAAACAGCCAGCGGCGCAGACGAAAGCCTGGAAAAAGTCGGGTCGCGGCTGACGCAAACCGGCGGCATGGACGGCTGGGTGGTGCTGGAAGAGGTCAGCGCATCCGCGCCGGATTGCCAGCCTTCCACCGCGGACATCCGGCTGGTAGAGCGCAGCGCGAACAAGGCCGTGTACGAAGTCAACGCCGAACAAGACGGCTGGCTGGTGCTGTCGGATAGCTGGTACCCCGGATGGCGGGCAGTCATTGATGAAACCCAAACCCCTGTGCAAATTGCCAACCAAACCTTCCGCGCTGTGGTTGTTCCCGCCGGGCAACATGTGGTAGTATTAACCTACGCGCCACTCTCATTTACGGCTGGCGGGGTAATCAGCTTGGTCGCCGCGATTTGCTGCCTGTTTTGGTTGAGGCGCCGGCGCGTATGAGCCATCCTTAATGCTCGTACATCATGCAGGGATATTCTTGACTGCCCGTTTTCCCGGGTGAGGAGTTGACTCGATGGATTTCGCTACTGCCGATGTGAAAACGTTCGGAGAACGTACGATTGGCAATTTGGAAAAGGTCATCGTCGGCAAGCACCGCACGCTGGAGCTGACGGTGATCGGTTTGCTGTGCCAGGGTCATCTGTTAATCGAAGATGTACCCGGGGTTGGAAAAACTATTCTCGCGCGCTCGTTGGCGCGCTCGTTAGGTTGTACTTTTAGCCGTATTCAATTCACGCCGGACATGCTTCCCAGCGATGTCACCGGTGTTTCGATTTTCAACCAGGTCAGCCGCGAATTTGAATTCCGGCCCGGCCCGATCATGGCGCAAATTGTGCTGGCGGATGAAATTAACCGCGCCACGCCAAAAACCCAGTCGGCGCTGCTGGAGGCTATGGAAGAGCGACAGATCACAGTCGACGGTATCACCCACCGCCTGCCGACCCCATTTCTGGTGATGGGCACGCAAAACCCGATTGAGTACGAGGGCACCTTCCCGCTGCCTGAAGCCCAGCTTGACCGCTTTCTACTGCGCGTGCGTCTGGGGTACCCGGGCTTGATGGATGAAATCAAGATCCTCGATTCGCAGCAGTTGCGCCACCCGATTGAAACCCTCGAAGCGGTGATGAGCACCGAGGAGTTGACCGCGGTGCAGGAGGCGATCAAGCAGGTGTACGTCGCGCCGGCGGTCAAGCGCTACATTGTCGATCTCACCCGCGCCACCCGCGAAAATGCCGATGTCTACCTGGGCGCCAGCCCGCGCGGCAGCCTGGGCCTGTATCGCGCTGGCCAGGCGCGCGCCGCGCTCCAGGGACGCGACTACGTGCTGCCGGATGATATCAAAGCACTCGCGGTGCATGTACTGGCGCACCGCATGGTGGTCAACCCGGCCGCGCGCCTGCGCAACCTGACATCGGATCAGATTGTCGAGGAAATTCTCAGCAATCTGCCTGTCCCCGGCGGCGATGTAACGCAGCGATTGTAAAGTACGACTGTGAACAAAGCGTCCTTTCAAGTTCGGCCCGCATTCTGGGGAGTGTTTATCGTCTTCCTGGTTGGCCTGACCGGTTATGCGTTTACCGGCGCGCGCATCTACACGCGCGTGCTCTCGTTTAGCGCCATCCTCATCGTTCTGGCCTTTCTGTGGACCTACATCTCGCTGCGTGGTGTTACGCTTAACCGCACGGCGCGTTTTCTGCGTCAGCAGGTGGGGCAGGTGTTTGAAGAACGGTTTGAGGTCAACAACCAGTATCCGGTCACCAAGTTGTGGCTGGATATCCGCGACCAATCCAACCTTCCAGGCCGGTCTGGGTCTAAAGTGCTGACGGTGGTCGGCCCCCGGCAGCGGCGATCTTACGTCGCTTACACCCGCTTGACCCACCGTGGGCAGTTTCACCTCGGTCCAACCCTGCTTTCCTCGGGCGATCCATTTGGTCTGTTCCGGTCAACGCGCGTCATCCCGGGCGAGCGCAGCCTGCTGGTGCTGCCGCATATGGCTGAACTTTCTCACTTCGTTACCCCGCCGGGTGTGCTGCCGGGTGGCCGCGCGCTGCGGCGCCGCACCCTGGAGATAACCCCTTACGCGGCGGGCGTGCGCGAGTATGCTCCCGGCGACGCGCTGAACCGCATTCACTGGCCTACGACGGCGCGCAAAGATCGCCTGATGGTCAAGGAGTTTGACCAGGACCCGATGGCGGATGTTTGGATCTTGCTGGACGCCAATGACGGCGTGCAGCTCAGCCTGCCGGATGATAATCCACTGCCGGATCCCACCACCGAACGCCACTGGCTGTGGCGCCAGCAGCAGCGCGTGACATTGCCCAACCACACCTTCGAATATGCCATCAGCGCGGCGGCGTCCATCGCCAGCTATTTCATGCGCGCCGGGCGGGCGGTGGGCGTCGCCAGCGCAGGGCAGGCCTTTACCGCGATATCGGCTGAACGCAGCGAGCGCCAATTAGGGAAAATTCTGGAAACGTTGGCGTACCTGCAGCCCGAAGGTGAGCTGCCGGTGTTTGGGCTGATCCAGGCACAGGCGCCATACCTGCCACGCGGCAGCACGGTGATCCTGATTACGCCATCGCTGGATAAGAACATCGAAGCTGGCGTGGAAGAGATGATCCGGCGATCCCTCCAGCCGGTGGTGGTGTTGATCGACCGCTCGTCGTTCGGCGGGCGACGCCACGCAGATGAGATGGTGTCCCGGTTGCGCGCGCGGCGCGTGCCCGTTGCTCTATTGCGGCGCGGCGAGGATATCCGCGCGACGATGGAAGCCGCGCATTAGAGCAAACGACGGAACATAGCGCAACGGCGGCTTTTTTTGGCCGCCGTTGCGTTTTGTTACACCTATATCTGATGCCCGGCTTCGGCGTGCGGGTCGTTGCGGATCAGTTCTACCGCGTGTGGCAGCACAGCGAGTACCACGCCCAGGTTCTCGACTGCCGCCTTGGGGCTTCCGGGCAGGTTGATCACCAGCGTGCGCGCGCGGATGCCGGCAGCGGCGCGGGAAAGCATGGCGTGCGGGGTTACCTTCAGGCTTTCCTGGCGCATGGCTTCCACCAGGCCGGGCGCGGAGCGCTCCACCGCAGCCTGGGTGGCTTCGGGGGTGACGTCACGCGGGGAAAAGCCGGTTCCGCCGGTGGTGAGCAGGATATCGGCCACGTCGTGGTCGCAGTAGTCGATGAGCGTGTCGCGGATCAGTTCAAACTCATCCGGGATGACGCCGTACTGGGTCAGTTCCCAACCCTGGCCCTGGATCAGCGCCGCCAGGGCTGGCCCAGAGCTATCCAGGCGCTCACCGCGCGAGGAGCGATCCGAAATGGTCAACACCGCCACGCGAACAGCCATTAGCTTTCTTCCTCTCCCACCACCTTTTTCCAGGGCCCGTGGATGCCGTCTTCGGTCACGCCGAAGTACCAGCGCAGCCCTTCCGGCGTGCGGTGAACCAGGTCATAATGGGTGGATTTGCCCTGCTTGTAGCGGCGCAGCAGGCCAAAACTCCCGTGCCACTGTACCTGCAGGTGGTTAACTTCGTGGGGGATCTCATCATAGCGGGTGATGGCATAATGCCACAACCGTCGCGCTGAACCTTTGGTCACATTTTTAACTTTGTTGCCGTTGCGCAGATCGCGCATGGTGAAGTACTTTACGCCCTGCCGTTCTTCAGGTGGGAGCACTTCCACGCCGGTGCGCGGCGATACATCATCCATGGACTCTGCCGGGGGCGCGGGCGTGGTCGGCTCGTTTTCCACGGCTGGCGCCGGCTGGCCGGTGGATGCCGCGGGCGAGACGGCCTTCTGCGCTTCGCGGCTGCGCAGCACCAGCCCGACAATTTCATCGCGCACGGCCAGGCCAGTCTCGGCTTCGTCGCGCACGTAGATTTTGTTGTCATCCACGGCATAAGGCGGTTCATCGCCGCGCTGTACCAGAACGCGGATGATCTTTTTGCCTTTGTATTCCTGCAGATCCATGCTGTAATTGAGCGGCGGGCTGATGCGGTTGTTGATCTCTTTTTCGAGTTGCTGCACGCCCTGTTCCGATTCTGGCACGCCCACGGGCGGCTTGTGCGGATCTTCGCCCAGACCGATATACAAGGTGCCTCCGTTGGTGTTGGCAAACGCGCACACATCGGCAATGATGGCGTACAGCTTGCCGCCACGCACGGTCATGCTATCGTGAAATTCCTGCACGATGTTGGGGCCTTCTTCCAGGGCGGTCTGGATAAAGTCAAACGCGGGTTCTTCGCGGAAGCGGTGCGGGCGCGTGCGCGAGAAATCGTTGCCACGGAACAATTCCACCAGGGCTTCAAAGCTCACATCCGATAGCAGCAGGTCGGTGGCGCGGTCGCCGACGCCCGGGTTTTTCTTGCGTGTCGGGTCTGTGGTCAGGCGGTGGGCATCTGAGCTTTGGATGCAGTGCATCCGGCGCGGGTACTCGGGTTTGGCGCCGTTGAAGAACGCGGCGGTGGAACGCGCGCCCTTGACTTCCAGGTCGGTCACTTCCAGCGCGTCCAGATTGGTGTCCTGCGTGTAGGCAATCTTGGTCTGCCCGCCAAAGTTGAAACCGCGCATTGCGACGCCATTGCTGGAGTTCGCGTGCGCCGCGATCACCAGACCGCCGGCCTGGCGGATCAACCGGTAGGCGGTGAGCACGTCGGTAGTCGCGCCGACCGTCGCCGAGCCGTCATCCAGCAGTTGGGCCGGTACGTTGAGCGAGAGGAGCAGGTGCTCAATCTCACGCACGGGTTTTTCCGGTGAAAATAGCCCGAGGATATGAAAGCCAAAGGTGGCCGTAAATTCGATCCCCGGCAGCACCAGAATTTTTTCCATGAGACGGCGGTACTCGTTGAGCTTACTGCGCTCCTCCGGCATCAGGCGGTTGAGACGTTCGAGCAGTTCGAGCTGTTCGATTTCATCCACCATCCTGCGGTAACCCGCCACGGTGTTATGGTCGGTGATGGCGATGATATCCAGCCCGCGGTTTTCCGCGCGCTGAAGAATATCCAGCAT
>CALDSL010000386.1 GCA_937920255.1 uncultured Anaerolineaceae bacterium
GTGCCCCCAGAGGAATTCGAATCCTCGTTTTGGCCTTGAGAGGGCCACGTCCTGGGCCACTAGACGATGGGGGCAAGTGTTCGAAATTTTATCATGGGGGGCAGTGGCTGTCAATGAGATTGTTTAAAGATGCCACACGCTCTTGAGGATGCGGTAGGTCTGCACGTGGGCCTGGACGGTGAGGTCGATGGGGCGGGCGTAGCCGCCGCCCATGGTGAGCGCCAGGGGGATCTCGGCGCTGCGGGCGGTTTCGATGACGAGGCGGTCGCGGCGGGCGAGGCCGTCCATGCTGAGCGACAGGCGGCCAAGGCGGTCGGCCTCCAGCGGGTCGACGCCGGCCTGGTAGAAGATCAGCTCGGGGTCGAAGGCCAGCACGGCGTTGAGGGCGCCGCGCAGGGCGCTCAGGTAGGCGTCGTCGCCGGCGCCATCGGGCAGATCAATATCCAGGGTGGAGGGCACTTTGCGGAAGGGGTAGTTTTTCTGGCCGTGGATGGAGAGCAGGAACACATCCGGCCGGCCGCCGAGGATGGCGGCGGTGCCGTTGCCCTGGTGCACATCCAGGTCGACCACGGCGGCGCGCTGGATGCGGCCCCCGGCGCGCAGTTTGAGGAACGCCACGGCGACGTCGTTGAAGACGCAGAAGCCGGCGCCTTCGCCGGCGGCGGCGTGGTGGGTGCCGCCGCCCAGGTTGCCGGCGATGCCGTCGTGCAGGGCGGCGTGCGCGGCTGCCACGGTGCCGCCCACGCTGACCAGCGAGCGCTGCACCAGTTCGGTGCTCCACGGCAGGCCGATCTGGCGCATCATCTTGAGGTCGGCCGTGCCGTCGAGGATCGAGTCGACGTACTCTGGGGTGTGCGCCAGCAGCAGATCGTCGCGGCTGGCGGGCGGGGCGGGCAGCATCTCGCGCGGGTGAAGCACACCCTGGTCGAGCAAGGCCTGGCGCAGGCGCGGGTATTTCTCGTGCGGGAAGCGGTGCCCCTCGGGCAGCGGCAAGGTGGTGCCGTCGAAGTGGTAAACGTGCAGCATGTGATGAGTTTAGCACAAGAAAAAAGAGCGTTAACACGAATGGGAACGAATGAGCCGAATGACACGAATAGAGCCTATGGTTATTATTTGTGTGCCAACTTGATTTGCAATGATGCCGCACGCTTTGACGGGACTCGCACCGTCCGGTTGTCCTTCTGGGAGTGTACTTTCTTAATTTTTTGCTCTATTCGTGACATTCGGCTTATTCGTTCTTATTCGTGTTAACGCTCTTAAATGGTGTAGCGTTTTGGGCTTATGAGCGTTAAGAATGTTATGCTGATTGACATTCGCATTCATACCGGTATAATTCTAGAGGAAGTCCCGGCAGGGGGGAGCCTGTGCAGGGGGAAAATAACCATTCTCATGCTTCACTTTTTATAGGAAACCATTATGGCGAAACATCTGCTTGTCACTGGCGGCGCGGGTTTCATTGGCGCGAATTTTATCCATCACGTCCTGGCGGCCGAGCCCGAAGTGCGCATCACCAATCTGGACGCGCTGACCTATGCCGGCAGCCTGGAAAACCTGCGCGACCTGCCCGACCCGGCGCGGCACGATTTCGTGCACGGCAGCATCACCGACCGCGACCTGGTGCTGTCGCTGCTGCGCGAGCGCGACATCACCCACATCGTCCACTTCGCGGCCGAGTCGCACGTTGACCGGTCGATTTTGGGGCCGGCGCCGTTTATCGACACCAACATCGTGGGCACGTTCGTGCTGCTGGAGTCGGCGCGCACGGTGTGGCTGAACGAAAAACGGCTGGACCCGGTGGGGGTGCGCTTCCACCACGTCTCGACCGACGAGGTATTTGGCACGCTGGCGCCGGACGATCCGGCGTTTGAGGAGAGCACGCCCTACAGCCCGCGCTCACCCTACTCGGCTTCCAAGGCCAGCAGCGATCACCTGGTGCGCGCCTACGAGCACACCTACGGGCTGCCGGTCACCATCTCCAACTGCACCAACAACTACGGGCCGTATCAGTTCCCCGAAAAGCTGATTCCGCTGATCACGCTCAACGCGATGAGCGGCAAGCCGCTGCCGGTGTACGGCGACGGGCGGCAGATCCGCGACTGGTTGTACGTGGGCGACCACTGCGAGGCGATCTGGGAGATCGTGCAGCGCGGCACGCCGGGCGAGACGTACTGCATCGGTGGCAACAACCAGCCCACCAATATCGAGATCGTGCAGACCATCTGCGCGCTGCTGGACGAATTCCTGCCGGATTCGCCCAATACGCCGCACAGCGGGCTGATCCGGCACGTCACCGACCGGCCGGGACACGACCGGCGCTACGCCATGAACATCAGCAAGATCCAGCGCGAGCTGGGCTGGGAGCCGCGCCACGAGCTGGCTGGCGGGCTGCGCGCCACGGTGCGCTGGTACCTCGACCACCCGGAATGGGTGGAGGCCATCCGCCAGCAGCAGAACTACCAGCAGTGGGTCGAATCCAACTACAGCAGCAGAGAGGGCGTCAAATGAAAGGTATCATCCTCGCCGGCGGCAAGGGTACGCGCCTGTACCCGATCACACTTTCGGTCAGCAAGCAGATTTTGCCCGTGTACGACAAGCCGATGATCTACTACCCGCTGTCGATGCTGATGCTGGCCGGCATCCGCGACGTGCTGGTGATCAGCACGCCGGACGACCTGCCGGGGTTCCGGCGGCTGCTGGGCGACGGGTCGCAGTGGGGCATGGCGTTCACCTACGCCGAGCAGCCCGAACCGCGCGGGCTGGCAGATGCGTTCATCGTCGGGCGCGAGTTCATCGGCGATGACAGCGTGTGCCTGATCTTGGGCGACAACATCTTCTACGGCCGCGGGCTGGTGAAGATGCTGCAGGACTCGGCCGCGCTGGCGCAAAACGGGGCGGTGATCTTCGCCTACCCGGTGCGCGACCCCGAGCGTTACGGTGTGGTGGAGTTCGACAGCAGCGGGCGCGCGGTGAGCATTGAGGAAAAGCCCAAGCAGCCGCGTTCCAATTACGCCGTGCCGGGCATTTATTTTTACGACAACCGCGTGGTGCAGATCGCGGCGGATCTTAAGCCCTCGCCGCGCGGCGAGATTGAGATCACGGACGTGAACAAGGCCTACATGGAATGCGGCGAGCTGCAGGTGCAGGTGTTCGGGCGCGGGCTGGCCTGGCTGGACGCCGGCACGCACGAATCGCTGCTGCAGGCGGCCAATTTCGTCCAGGCGGTGGAAGAACGCATGGGGCTGATGATCGCCTGCCCGGAAGAGATCGCCTACCGCATGGGCTTTATCAGCCTGGACGACCTGCGCGCGTGCGTGCGCCAACTGGGCGCCAACCAGTACGGGGCGTATTTACAGCAGTTGGTAGAGCGCGCGCAGAATGGAAAAGAGGGGCAACCTGATGCGGATCCTGATTCTTGGTAAGACCGGCCAGCTCGGCTGGGAACTGCTGCGCGCCACCGAAACCCTGGGGCCGGTGACCGCGCTGGATTACCCCGAGATCGACCTGGGCCACCCGGATGGAATCCGCGCGGTGATTGGCGAGTTGCGGCCACAGGTGATCATCAATGCCACGGCCTATACCGACGTAGACGGCGCGGAGCGCGACCCAAAGCTGGCGATGGCGATCAACGGCTACGGGCCGGGTTTTCTGGCGGAAGAGGCGCGGCGGGTAAAGGCGGCGCTGATCCATTACTCAACCGATTACGTGTTTGACGGCAAACTGGGCCGGCCCTACACCGAAGCCGATGCCCCCAACCCGCTGGGCGCGTACGCGCAGAGCAAACTGGCCGGCGAGCAGTGGGTGCAGGGCGTCAGCGACAGCTACCTGATCGTGCGCACGGCCTGGCTGTATAGTCTGCGCCGGCCGAGCTTTGTCACCAAGGTGCTGGGTTGGGCGCGCAAGCAGGAAACGCTGAAAGTTGTCACCGACCAGGTGAGCAACCCCACCTGGGCGCGTATGATGGCCGAGGTCACCGCGCAGTTACTGGCGATGAGTATTCCTGACCCGGCCGGGTGGTTTAGCGAGCGGCGCGGGTTGTATCACGTGGCGGGGAGCGGGCACGCCAGCCGCTTCGAGTGGGCGCAAGCGATCCTGGAATGCGACCCGTGCAAAGAGCAGCAAACAGTGCGCGAGCTGCAACCGGCCTTCACTGCCGATTTTCCCACGCCGGCCGAGCGCCCGCTGTTTTCGGCGCTGGACTGCACTGCGTTTGAGAACGCGTTTGGCCTGTACCTGCCTGAGTGGCGGCAGACGTTACAAAAGGCGATGGAATAGTCAATATTGTCCGGATTTTGTGAATATGAGGTGAATGTCCGGTTATCGCTTGACATTCGGCCCCAAAAACGTTAGTATAATTGAGCATTAAAATAAACATTAATGAGGTATACGGCACGAAACCAGGGCGGCGTTGTAAACATGCCAACTGGTAAAACCAAACCGGCCGGCTGGCCGGAGAATTTATTAACATGCAGTTGGGATAACCGTAAGCTGGATGGGCAAAGCATCACCTGCCTGTTCCGGGGTGCAAACAGCTGTCGATTGTCTGATGGGCGTGTAGAAGGGCGGTGATTCGACCCGCCTTTCTACCAAAAACAGTTACATTATTGTCGCTCTTAGACAGTGGTAACCATGGGGATAAAGCTTCAGAAACATTGTAGCCTTCATTAATTATGAAGCCGCTGTCGTCAGAATGCTGTTGGCAAACGTGGGTGAGGGGAGCAACCCTTGGCGGTTAATCCGCGAAGGGTAGGGAGTTTTCACGCGCATTTCTCTGGAAGAGTCCAGATTGGGTTCCCAAAACCTGTAACGAGCGGGCCGAAAAGGCGTTACTATCATTGTAACAACTCACGGTTGCCTTATGATCATGGGAGGAAAGAATGAGGCGAGCGGTCATGGATTATGAAGTGCGC
>CALDSL010000387.1 GCA_937920255.1 uncultured Anaerolineaceae bacterium
GGATGCCCTTAGAAAGGTAAGAAGCGTATGCTCTTATATCTTCGTCTTGCATGGCGCAATGTGTGGCGGCACCGCCGCCGGACCCTGATCGTTGTTCTGGCGATCGGCATGGGCCTGATGATGATGATGCTGTACGACGGCATCGTCGCCGGCTTTAACCAGGCCATCTACGGCAATGCCGTCCAGGTGCTGGGCGGCAATATCCAGATCCACGCCGAGGGCTACGGTGAACAGACCGGCCAGGCGCCGCTGCTGCCGCTCAGAAATGACGAGCAGATCGCGGAAGCCGCGCGCCAGCAGCCCCAGGTGGCTATGGCCTCGCGTCGCATCAAAACCGGCGGGATGGCCACCAGCGCCGAAGGCGCGTTTGGGGTCAACATCATCGGCATTGAGCCCCAATATGAGCAGGCCGTTTCACTCGAAGCCAAAAAAGTGAGCGCCGGGCGCTACCTCGCTCCGGATGATACCGATCAGATCTTCATCGGCCAGGGGCTGGCGACCGCGATGGATATTGGCATCGGCGACCGCATCACCCTGGTAGGCCGCGATATCCACAAGCAGATGCGCAAACGTACCATGACCGTGGTGGGAATTTACGACATCGACATGCCGGATATCGAAAAGGGCAACATCTACATGTCGCTGGCCGAAGCGCAGGACCTGTACGGACTGAACGGAACGTCCACCGAAGTGGCGATTTCGCTGCACCAGATCGGCGAGGAAGACGCCGTGCTCCAGGCGCTCGGGCCTGTAATCGGCGCCAGCGAGGCTCAAACCTGGGCCACCAGCTTCCCCGAACTGGTGCAGGCGCTCGAGTCGAAAGGCGCGGTGATGGACATCTTCAGCGTGGTGATCCTGTTCATCGCCGGCATCGGCATCCTCAATATGCTGCTGATGGCCATCTACGAGCGCACGCGCGAGATCGGCGTGCTGGCCGCCCTGGGGATGAAACCGCGCCAGATCTCGCTGCTGTTCCTGCTGGAAGGCGGCATGATGGGCGCGGTGGGGCTGGCCTTTGGCATCGGCCTGGGGCTGCTGGTCAACACCATCCTGGGCCAGGTCGGCATGGATTACTCCGCGTTTTCCGGCATGACCGAGTACACCGCCCTGATCAATACCAACATCTACCCTTCTCTGGGGCTCGAGAAAATCCTCCAGCGCGGCCTGACGGTGCTGGCGATTGCCCTGCTATGCTCGTATTACCCGGCCCGGGAAGCTTCGATGACCGAACCGGCGCAGGCCCTGCATTTCGTGTGAGGTAACCAATGATCCAACTGTTCAAAATGGCATTTCGTGATCTTGGCCGCAACCGCCGGCGCTCGTTCTTTTCGGCGCTGGCGCTGGGGATGGGCCTGGCGCTGCTGCTGTTGATGGCCGCCGTAATCTCCGGTGAAGTGCGCGATTCGATGGACCTGAGCATCCGGCTGCAGAGCGGCCACCTGCAGGTACGCTCCAAAACCTTCGACCAGGAGAAAAACAGCCTGGCCCGGGAGGATCTGGTGGCGGCTCCTGAACAACTGGCTGCGCAGATCGCCGCCCTGGAACCGGTTCAAGCGGCCACGCCGCGCCTGTTCGCCAGCGGCATCGTCACCGCCGGCGAGGACACTGCCGGGGTGAGCATCATGGGCATCGACCCCGCCTCGGAAGCTAACGCGCCTTACAGCGGCGGCCTGGTCGACGGCTCGTATCTGACTGCCGGCGACCGCGAAGGCGTCCTGATGGGCAAGTCTCTGGCGGAAAAACTGAACCTGCAGGCCGGCGATCAGATCCTGCTGCTGGTCAACACCGCCAACGGCGATGTGGACGAACAACCCTTCGTCATCCGCGGCACGTTCGCCACCGGGTCGCCGTTCTACGACCAGAGCACGCTGCTGATGCCGCTGGCCAAAGCGCAGACCATCACCCGCGCCGAGGGCTACGCCAGCACGGTCTTTGTCCTGCTCAAAGATACGCAGCAAACCGAGACTGTCGCCGCCGCGCTGCAATCCGGCCAGTACGAAGTCGTACCCTGGCAGGAGATGAACGCGCTGCTGACCCAGGTGCAGGACATGTCCTCCAGCTTTATGGTGGTCATCTACCTGATCGTGCTGGGTATCACCGCCACGGTGATCATCAACACCCTGGTGATGGCCGTCTTCGAGCGCACGCGCGAGATTGGCATCCTGGCCGCGATGGGCATGCGCCCCGGCCGCATCATGGCCATGTTCTTCACCGAATCGGCGCTGCTCACCGTAGGCGGGATCATCATCGGCCTGATCCTGGGCGGCCTGATGGTGGCTTACGCCACCAACGTTGGCTTTTATATCGGCAATTATGGCATCGAAGGCTTTCTGCTGCGCGACCGCATCTACGCGCACCTGACCGCCACCGACGCCATTTCCCTGATCATCACCGCCTTTGTCGTCAGCCTGCTGGCGGCGCTCTACCCGGCCATCCTGGCCGCGCGGTTGGAGCCTGTCGAAGCGCTGCACAGCGGTAACTGATCGCACTTGTTGAACCGGATTATTTCAGGAGTACTCCCATGGAAGTCGCAAAGATTGAAAACGTCAGCCGCGTCTACAAGATCGGCCAGTTGGAGACGGTTGCCCTGCGCGGCGTGGATCTGACCATCCAGCCCGGCGAATTCACCGCGCTGGTCGGGCCGTCTGGCTCGGGCAAGACCACCCTGTTGCAACTCATCGGCTGCCTCGACCAGCCCACCAGCGGCAAGGTCTACATCGCCGGCAAGGATGTGAGCCAGCTCAACCGCAACCAGCGCGCCGACGTGCGCCGCGGGACGATTGGCTTTATCTTCCAGTTCTTCGCCCTCATCCCCACCCTCACCGCCTACGAGAACATTGAAATGCCGCTGCTGCTCAACGGCAAAAGCCCGGCCGAGCGCCGCGAGCGCGTAAACGCCATGCTGCAAGCGATCGACCTGGTGGAGCACAGCCACCACCGCCCCGATCAGCTTTCGGGCGGCCAGCAGCAGCGCGTGGCAATTGCACGCGCGCTGGTCACGTCGCCCAGCCTGATCCTGGCCGACGAGCCGACCGCCAACCTGGATACGCCCAACGGCAAGCAGGTGATGGAAACCATGGTGCGGCTCAACCAGGAAACCGGAGTGACGTTTGTCTTCGCCACCCACGACCCGCGCGTGATCCAGTATGCCCGCCGGGTGGTGACCCTGCGCGATGGAGCGATTACCAGCGATGAAATGGTCGATCCAAACCGGATGATGACCGCCGAAGCGACGATTGCGGACTGATCCGCAGGAGCATTGAATGAAACGGAACGTTATGTGGGCCGCAGTTGTGATCCTGTTGCTGGCCGGCTGTGGGGGAATCGGCAAGACCCCCGAACCGCTGCCGACCGTGATGCTGGGCAGTAACCAGACCGCGCCCGCCGCGACCGCCCCGGCGCCGGCAAATGCGCCGGC
>CALDSL010000388.1 GCA_937920255.1 uncultured Anaerolineaceae bacterium
CCGAGCTGACCACCTGCGTGGTGCTCACCGGGCCGCCGACCAGCGACGCGCCCAGAATGACAACCGCGGAGGTGATTTGCGTGGTAAACCCGTCAATTGGGCGGATGCGGTAAAACTTCTTGCCGATGGTATGGATCAGTCGCCAGCCTCCCACCGACGTGCCCAGTGCGATCATCAAGGCGCAGATGAAAATGACCCAGGTCGGCACCACAAACTCCGACAGATAGCCGCCGGTGAGCAGCGCCAGGGTGATGATGCCCATCGTCTTCTGGGCATCGTTGGCGCCGTGGCTGAGCGCCAGCGCGATCGCCGTGACCAGTTGGCCGCGGCGGAACAGGCTGTTGATGCGCGGCGATGCCTTCCAGCTCAGCCGCAGGATCAGCTTGAGCAGCAGGTATCCGGCCACAAACCCGATGATGGGCGAGGTGAACAGCGCGATGAGGATTTTTGCCACCCCCGCCATTTGGATTGCCCCCGTCCCGGCGCCCATCACCACCGAACCGATAAACCCGCCGATCAGCGCGTGCGAGGAGCTGCTGGGAAAACCCAGGTACCAGGTCAGCAGGTTCCAGAAGATGGCGCTGACCAGGGCAGCCAGCAGCACGATCGAGTTGATCGCCTCGGCTTCCACCACTTCATGCCCGATGGTATTTGCCACCGCCACGCCAAAGATAAACGGCCCGCAAAACTCGGCGATGGCCGTGGCCGTCAGCGCGAAGCGCGGTGAGTACGCGCGCGAGGAGATCATGGTGGCCACGATGTTGCCGGAATCGTGGACGCCGTTGAGAAAATCGAACACCAGCGCCAGCAGGATGACCGCGATAATGATGGGCGTGATACCGTCCATCGTCATCCGATTTTGACGACGATATCTGCGATCACATTGGCGGCTTCGTCGCCCCGGTCGGCGGCGTTGCTCAGGTGTCGGTACACTTCGCGGAACTTCAACATCTTGACCACCTGCTTGATGTCTTCCGTCCCGCTGAACAGATCGGCCAGCGCCTCGCGGTACACCTCTTCCACGCGATTTTCCAGCGCCTTGGCGCGCTGCGCGTGCTCGCCGGCCACGCCCGGGTGGCTCTCCAGCCGGTCGACCGCCTGCAGCAGTTCGGCGGCCGCGTCGCGCAGCAGCGATACCATGCGCTGCGTGTAAGGCGTGGGCTTGACCTTGAGGATCTCCATTTCCATCACCGTGCTGTAGGCGTAGTCGATCACATCGTCAATGGTGCGCGAAAGCGAGAAGATATCTTCGCGGTCAAACGGGGTGACAAAGGTGCGGTTCAATTCGTCGATTAAAATGCGCCGCGCCTCGTCGGCCTCTTTCTCTTTGATTGCCAGAAGGCGCGCCTGTTCCGGGTCCTGCTTGTTCATGTACAGGACGAGCGCTTCAAGCCCTTCCAGGGTCAAAGCTGCCTGATCGTGGATGAGCGCGATGAACTTGTTTTGGCGTTTTTTTTGCCAGAAGGGCATGGCCACTATCTCCTTCAACGTGTGTTGGTATTAGACGGCGGGGCGGGAATGAAGACGGCATCATCCCAGCCTGGAAAGGCCAGTATCCCTGGCGCTTTTCCGGTCCGGGCTGTCAATCCTGATTGATATGGAAACAACGCTTCGTGGGTTAAATCGACCAGAGCGGTGTTGTTATACGGTTGCCAAAGTATAACATTGTATTGGCATCGATTGTGCGCAATGACGTTTACAAAATATGTTTGTGCTGAAAGGATTGACTTTTTTGGCGCTTGTGAATACACTTAGACCATCTTATGCAATCGTGTGCATAACGGCAAATCGGAGCACTAGCGCCCGCTCTTCCGTTTTTCGCGCGATCTTTCCACTCAGGAGTGAACCATGATCAAGATAGCAAATGCTCCCTGTTCCTGGGGCGTGCTCGAGTTTGACCTGGAAGGTCAGGCCGCGGGTTACGAGCGCGTGTTGAATGAACTTGCCGAAACGGGTTACATCGGCACCGAGTTGGGCGACTGGGGCTTTATGCCCACCGACCCTGCTGTTCTCAAGCAGGAGATCCACTCCCGTGGGTTGACGCTCCTGGGAGCATTTGTGCCGGCCATGCTGAAAGACCCGGCCGCGCACGAGGCCGGGTTGGATTATGCCCTGCGCGTGGCGCGCCTGATGGCTGCCGTGGACGGCAGCACGCCGGTGGTGGTGCTGGCCGACGATAACGGCAAAATCCCCGAACGCACCCAGAACGCCGGGCGCGTCACCCCCGAGATGGGTCTGAACGACAGCCAGTGGCAGATCTTCGCCGAAGGCGCGCAGCGCATCGCCGAGACGGTGAAGCAGGAAACCGGGCTGCGCACCGTGTTCCACCATCACTGCGCCGGGTACGTGGAAACGCCGGCTGAGATTGACACCCTGCTGCGGCTGACCGACCCCGCGCTGCTGGGGCTGTGCTTCGACAGCGGGCACATTCGCTTTGGCGGCGGTGATCCGTTGGCCATCCTGCGTAAATACTACAGCCGCATCTGGCACGTGCATTTCAAGGACTGCCACCCGCGCGTGGCCGAAGAATCACGCCGCAACGGCTGGGATTACTTCGCCTCGGTGCGCAACGGCGTCTTCTGCGAGTTGGGCAAGGGCGAAGTGGACTTCCCGGGCATCAAAGCCGAGCTGGACAACCAGGGCTACGACGGCTGGATCGTGGTGGAACAGGACGTGCTGCCCGGCATGGGCAGCCCCAAAGAGTCGGCGCTGCGCAACCGCGAATACCTGCGCAGCATCGGGCTGTAACAATCGCTAGCGGAGAAGATTATGGATACCAACAAGACCATTCGTTTTGGCGTCATTGGCGCGGGGCGCATTGGCAAGATCCACGCCGAAAACCTGGCCACCCGCGTGCCGGGCGCCAGCGTGGCCGCCATCGCCGATGTCAACCAGGCCGCGGCGCAGGAACTGGCCGCGCGGCTGCACGTTCCGGCGGTCTACGCCGACTATCACGCCATCCTGTCTGACCCCGAGATCGACGCGGTGGCGATCTGCTCGTCGACTGACACCCACGCCAAAATCGTGGGCGAGGCGGCGCGCGCTGGCAAGCACATCTTCTGCGAGAAACCCATCGACCACGACCTGGCCAAGATCGACGCCGCGCTGCAGGCCGTGGCCGACGCCGGCGTCAAGCTGCAGATTGGTTTCAACCGCCGCTTTGACCCCAACTTCCTTCACGTGCGCGAGATGGTGGCGGCCGGCAAGATCGGCGAGCCGCACATCGTGCGCATTACCAGCCGCGATCCCGCGCCCCCGCCGGCCGAATACGCCGCCGCTTCGGGCGGCATGTTCCTCGACATGACCATCCACGACTTTGACATGGCGCGCTACCTGAGCGGCAGCGAGGTGGTGGAAGTGTATGCCGCCGCCGCCGTGCTGGTTGACCCGGCCATCGGCGCGGCTGGCGACGTGGACACCGCGGTGATCACCCTGCGATTTGCCAATGGCGCCATCGGCACCATCGACAACAGCCGCAAAGCCGTGTACGGCTACGACCAGCGCGTTGAGGTCTTCGGCTCGGGCGGCATGCTGCAGGCCTTCAACAACACCCCGCATAACGACTTCTATGCCAACGTTGAAGGCGTCACCAGCGCCAAGCCGCTGTACTTCTTCCTCGAACGCTACACCGAATCGTTCATCGCCGAGATGCGCGCCTTCGTTGAGAGCATCCAGCAGGACTGCCCGCCGCCCGTCACCGGCGCGGACGGCCGCGTGCCGGTGCTGATCGCCATGGCTGCCAAAAAGTCGCACGACGAAAACCGCCCGGTCAAGCTGAGCGAAGTAGGGTAAAGTACTTCGCTGAGATGGGACCTCAGGGCCTGCCGTTTCCGGCAGGCCTTTTTATTTTGGCGTTTGCCCTCGAATAGCCCAGGCGCGCGCGGTCATGGGTATGGATCCATCCGGCTGCACCGGTAGGCGCGCTTGAACCCGCGCGCGCAGGCGTTCTCGCGCGTCCTCGTCGAGCGATGCCAGGTAGCTGGGCGCGGACCCCTGTCCTCCGAGGAACGGTTGCCAGTAATCGTCAAAATTTGCGAAGATGGTTGGCGTATCAAGCGCCGTGACTTCAATCTGTTCCAGCCCTGCGCCAGAAAACAGCCGGTTCAGACCGTGGGCGTCGCATAACGTAGAGCGAATATCTTGATCGAGTTGCGCGGCCAGCGGGTCGAACTGCGCGGCAACATCCCAAAAGATTCGCATTATTTCCATTTTGTCCGCGTAATCCCAGATATATGCGGCGATCACACCCCCGGGATGCGCCACTCTGCGCATTTCTGCCATCGCGGCCGGCTGGTCGGCCACGAAGTTTAGCACCAACCCGGAGACGACGACATCCACAGACGTATTATCCAGCGGGATGCTGGCAGCGCTGCCCAGTTGCAGTTTCGCCCGTCCGTTGAGATTCGCCTCCGCGGCGCGCAGAAAACCTTCTGATGGATCGATCCCAATCACCGTTCGGGGAGAACACAGATCCGCGATCGCGGCGCACAGGATCCCGGTGCCGCAGCCCACGTCCAGCCAGCGCAGGTCGGCGTGGCAGCCCAACCATGCCAGGAACATGGGGGCAATCCGCCGGCTCCACCGGCCTGCGTACTGTTCATACGGATCACTGTGTCCCCAGGAATTAATGACATTTTGTTTGCCCATCGTGATCCTACCTGTCTGTCACCGGTAACAATGCCAACATTGTAGCACGCGGTTTTGGCAGGAAAAGGGGCATGCATAGCGGGGAAAACCGACATTCACGCCGCCTTCCACCCCAAACCGTCACATCACCCTTTTGTTTGGTAAAATTGGCGTATCTGCCCTCCACTTGATTTGTTTCCAAAGTTGGCGCATAATGCACCTACAATCTCTTACAGAAACCGGTAGACAAACGATGTACCCAGACCCCTCCCCCCGGCCGATTACGCTGGTGATCCAGATCCCGTGCTATAACGAGGGCCAGGTGCTGGCAAAAACACTCGCCGACCTGCCCCGCGAGATTCCCGGCGTCGACCGCATTCTTGTGCTGGTGATCAACGACGGCTCAACCGACAACACCGAGCAGGTGGCGCTGGAGAACGGCGTGGATTACATCCTGCGCCACCGCAAGAACCGCGGGCTGGCCAACGCTTTCATGTCCGGCCTGCAGACCGCGCTGGCGCTGGGCGCGGATATTATCGTCAACACCGACGCCGACAACCAGTACCCCGGCCGCTATATCGCCGGCATGGTGGAACCCATCCTCTCCAGGCAGGCCGATATGGTCATCGGCGACCGCCAGCCGGGCAAGAACCAGCACTTTTCGCCCATCAAGCGCCGGCTGGAAGAGCTGGGCAGTTGGGTCATCCGCAAGCTGTCGCAAACCGACGCGCCCGACAGCGTCAGCGGCTTCCGCGCTTTCTCGCGCTATGCCGCGCTGCGCACCCAGGTCTATAACTCGTATTCCTACACACTCGAGACGCTCATCCTGGCCGGCCAGCACCGCATGAACATCCAGCATGTAACGATTGACACCAACCCCAGCACGCGTTCCTCGCGGCTGCACAAAGGCATCCTGCATTTTATGTGGCGGCAGGGTGGGGTGATCATCCGCTCGTATGTGCTCTACAAGCCGTTGGAGACCTTCCTGGGCGTGGGCATCCCCTTCGGGCTGCTGGGCGCGTTCTTCCTGCTGCGCTTCCTCTACTTTTACCTGATCGGCGATACGGGCGTGGGCCGCTACATTCAGTCCGTGTCCATTGGCGGCACGCTGCTGGTGTTCAGCCTGCTGCTGGTCACGCTGGGGTTGATCGGTGACGCTGTGCGCGCCAACCGCAAGACGATGGAAGAGATCATGGTGCGCCTGCGCGATGAAACCCGCATCGGCGCGCTGGATGACGAATTCATGGGCGCGACATTGATCCGAAACGAGATGCAGTATGTTCAAGAAACAATCTAACCGCCTGTTTGCCCGGATTCTACGCAAGCAGTTCACCCCCGAGCAGATTCAAAAATACATCGGCAGCTACCGGCGCAGTTATTTCAGCTACGCCACCGACCCGGCCATCCGCGAGAAGGCCGCCTCGGGCGGCAGCATCACTGCCTTGCTGGCCTACATGCTGGAGAGTGGGCAGATCGACGGCGCGGTGGTGTGCCGCGCGGTGGTCAATGCCGAGGGTTTACTGCGGCCCGAGTTTTTCATCGCCACCAGCCTGGAGGAGCTGAAAAGCGCGCAGGGCAGCAAGTACAGCGCGGTCTACTTTACCACCCAGGCCCTGCCGCTCATCCGCGGGTTTGAAGGCAAACTGGCCGTGGTGGCCCTGCCGTGCGACACGATGATCCTGCGCAACGCGATGCGCAAAGACCCTGTGCTGGACGCCAAGGTCTTCATCATCATTTCGATGTTCTGCGGGCACAACAGCGAGCCGGTGCTCACCGACCGCATCGTCAACAAGCTGCGTCCGGAGGGCAAGCGCCTGGTGGATTACCGCTACCGTACCGGCCACTGGCGCGGTGAGTTGCAGGCCACCTTCGAGGGCGGTGAAGTGGTCACCAAACCTTTCGCCTACTTCTCCGACTACCAGAACCTGTACTTCTTCGCCCAGCGCAAGTGCCATCACTGCTTTGACCACACCGGCTATTACGGCGATATCTCCGCCGGAGATATCTGGTCGCTGCGCATGAAGAACAACCCCATCAAGCACACCGCGCTGATCGCCCGCTCCGAGGTAGGTGCGCGCATTGTAGCCGAAGCCTTTGCCAACAACGTGCTCACCGGGCAGGAAGAATCAATCGAAGAGATCTGCAATGGCCAGGCGCGCAACCTGCCCACGCACTACAACGTCAGCGCGCGCTCCAGGCTGGGCAAAATCGCCAACGAGCGCATCAAAGACTCGGTGCACGAGAAGGTGCGCATCAACAACTATATCGTCGCCGCGCTGGACCTGTTCAACGAGCGCCTGTCGCGCACTGCCAGCGGGAAAAAGATCATCTTCTCGCTGCCGCGCCCGCTGATTAAGCTGTACTTGTACTTCATCAAATTCCTGGAAAGCTTCTGATCATGAACAAACCACCGGTCATTGGCATCATTGGCGGCACCATCTGGGGCAACCGCGGGGCTGAGTCGATGCTGGTCACCACCATCGGGATGCTACGCCACTCGCATCCCGATGCGCAGTTTGTGGTGTTTTCGTATTCGCCCAAGAAAGACCGCAAACTGATCCAGGACCGGGACATCCAGGTGGTGAGCGCCAAACCCACCTCGCTGGTGCTGCGCGTCTTTCCATTTGTGGTGCTGGCCTGGCTGCTGCGGCTGGTGGGGATACAGATCCCGGGCGTGCTGCTGACCAATGTGGTGCGCGCGCTGCGGCGCTGCGACGTGCTGCTGGATATCGGCGGCATTTCGTTTGTGGACGGTCGCGAGATTTTCCTGCCGTTCAATATCCTCACCATCTGGCCGGCGATGATGCTCAAAATCCCGGTGGTCAAGCTGGCCCAGGCGCTGGGGCCGTTCCGCAACCCGGTCAACCGCGCCGCGGCGCGCATCTTCCTGCCGCGCTGCCAGGCCATCTTTGCCCGCGGCGATATCACCGCCGAGAACCTGGCCCAGCTCAAGCTGCGCAACGTCACCCGCGCGGCGGATATCGCTTTCCTGTACGATTCACGCTTCAGCCTGTCGGTGGAAAATGAGGAACCGGTGCAGGAGTTGCAGGCCGAACTGGCGCGCGTGAAGGCGCAGGGCAGGCGCATCATCATGATCTCGCCCAGCTCGCTGGTGTACGAAAAAGCCGCCAAAAAGGGTAAGGACCACGTCGGCGAGCTGCTGCAACTGGTGCGTGACCTGGACGACGGCAATACCCATTTTCTCTTTCTGGCCAATTCGACTAAAGAGGGCAGCGCCAAGCCGCGCAACAATGACATCTTCGTGCTCGACCTGCTGATGCAGCGCGCGCTGACCACCTTTTTGCCAGAGCAATTTGCCAATATGCACTGGGTCAACTGGGATGTGAACACAACCTCGCTGCGTAAGCTGATGGGCATGGGCGACCTGCTGATTACCTCCCGCTTTCACGCCATGGTGTCCGGCCTGTCGCTGTGCGTGCCCACCCTGGTGATCGGTTGGAGCCACAAGTACCAGGAAACCCTGGCCGATTTTGGCATGCAGCGCTACGCCGCCGATGTCGATCACGGTTTTGGCGATCTGCTGGCCCTGGCGCGCGAACTGCTCGAACAGGGGCCGGCGGTGCGCGCGCAGCTTTCAGCGCGGCTGGGCGCGGTACGCGATATCTCCCGCGTTCAATTCCAGTACCTGGAGAGCCTCCTGCATTGAACCCATCCAACCGCAAAAAATGGCTGAACGTCGTTAAATGGCTGTGGACGGTGGTGGTCATCGCCGGCGTGGCCTGGTATTTTTCCAAAAACTCCCAGGCCAGCATCGCCTACATGAAAAATATTTCCATTTTTCAGTTCGCGCTCTCCGCGGCGCTGCTGGTGGTGGGCAAGCTGTTCCTGGCTGAAATGAGCCGCTTTTCGGTGCTGAGCGAAACCTGGAAGCCATCATTTGGCAAGATGTTCCATCTGTATTCCACCATTCAGCTTTCCAAGTACCTGCCGGGCGGCGTGTGGCATTTTGTCGGCCGGTTTGGCGTGTACCGCGTCAACGGGCTGGATAACCGCGAGGCCGGGCAGTCGATTTTGGTCGAGAATATCTGGCTGTTGTCATCCGCTCTTCTGTTCGGCGGCATCGCCTGCGCCACCAATCGCGGGCTGCTGGATTTTATCGGTTTTCCCTCCGGCGTGGAGCTGCAGGCCGGGCTGATCGCGCTCCTGCTGGCGGTGTGGGTGGCGGTGAACCTGCTCTCATCCCGCATTCTGCTCAAACGCCGCCTGGGGGGCGGGGCGCTGCTGCGCCAGATTTTGCTCCAGAGCGCGGTATGGTTTTTCATCGGCCTCAGCTTCTTTGTGCTGCTGCCGCCGCGCATCATGAACCTGGAATCCGCCACGCTCTCCACCGGCGCATTTGCCATTGGCTGGGCGTTGGGGTACGTCACCATTTTCGCTCCCAGTGGCATTGGCATCCGCGAGGTGGTCATCACCGCCATCCTGGCCACCTATATCCTGCCGCAGGAAGCCGCCATCTACGCCGCGCTCAGCCGGCTGGTGTGGGTGGTGACCGAAATCGGCCTGAGCATCTTTAGCGAGCTGGTGTTTGGCTCGGGCAGCCTCAAGACGCTCATTCGACCGAAACAGGAAGATAAGACAGCGTAATCTCCAACCGAGTACGTGTTACTCGCCGCCGGCGCTGATGAGATAGTATTTGCCGTTGAAGGCAAACTGGTTTGGCCTGGCAGGGTTGTAGTTCTGCTTCTGGATTGTCTTGACGGTCAGCTCATCCGCGCCAAAGCGCGCGGAGAACACCTCGGGTTTGGTCCTGGCTTCGCCGTGGCCAAACTCGCATTTCACGTCTTGGAAACCGTGGAAGCGAAAGGTGGCGCGCCAGATCCCGCAGTATTCGGTGTTCACTTCATATGGAACAAACAGCGTCACTGGCTCGCTGCGCACATCCCGTTGCGCGCCGTAACGGGTTTCCATGAGATGCATCAACTGGATGGCCGGATAATTGGGGTCCTGCAGGGGTTTTAAGATTTTCTGATACAACTGCGCGTTACCGGCCAGGTACATGCCGGCCAGCGCTACCGGCAGCACGGCCAGCAACATCTGCCTTCGGTTCGCCATCCAGCGCGTCGAGAATGCCAGCACGACGAGCACCAGCGCCAGGTACCCCAGGCCCAGGCTTTCGAACAGGTAGCCGTCGGGCGAGTTCAGGCTCATGCGCATCGGCCGGCCGAGAAAGACCAGGCCGTAATAGATGATCGCATACGCCAGGATCACCAGTTCGCCCAGAAGGATGGCCACCAGCCAGTAACCGGAACGGGACAGGCGCGGCAGTTTTGCCTTCTTTAGGATCGCAAACAGCGCGATGAGAAACAGGGGCGCCAGGTAAAAAATATACCTGCCCTGAATTGTCTCGGGTTCGGGGTAGTTATAGCGCGCGCGCCACGAATGGCGCGTGGCCGTGACGAGAAAACTGGCGCTGATCAGGCTGATGGCGATCACCCAGCGGTTGAGCGGTTCGCGCCAGTTGCCCGGGCGCAGTTGCGAAATGGCCGCCGCGAAGACGCCCAGATGCGGGGCGAGCATCAACGCTACGTACGAAAGGTAAAACGAGGCCCACATCACCAACCGCCGCCGTCCCAGTTGAGCCGGGTCGGGGTTATTGGCCACGCCAAAACCGATCATCTCTTTGAAGGGCACGTTTTCTTGCAGCCCCAGCACCACCCACACGCCCAGCACCAGCGCGAACGGGATAAATATGCTGGCGGCGTGCAGCACTTTGTGTTTGGAAATCAACAGCCGCGGATGCTCGCCCTGGAATGGCCGCAGCCACCAGATCAGAAACAGCATGGGAACGATCGGGAGCGCCAGGTAGCGTGTGAGCACCATTAGGCCGCAGATGGTGCCAAAGAGCACATTTTCCAGCCAGCGCAACCTGCTGTGCGGCGCAGTATTGGCTACGAAAGCCAGGTACACTCCCCACAGAAAGAGCGGGTAAAACAGGTTCTCGCTCATCACCAGGCGCGGAATGACCACCTGCGCGGGCAGCAGCAAAATCAGCGCGGCGATCAGCAAGCTGTAGCGCCGGCCGGCAAACTGGCGCATGAGCAGATACGCGGGAAAGACGACGCTGGTGATGAACAGCACGTTCAAGACTTTGATCGCGGCGTAGATGTCCGCCGCCGGCAGGGATAGGGCCGGCAGCAGCGCGATGGAATACAGGGGTGGCGAGTGGTGCAGCTCGGTGACGTTGAACTGCCCGGTGTGCAGCCGGCTGGCGGTCAGCCAGTAGCGGATCTCATCGTCAAAATGCACGGGCCCGTAGGCCGAAGCGGTGACCAGCAGCAGCGTCAGCGCGACACCGGCCAGGTAGGCCAACCCCAGCGCGGCCGTGATGCCCCGGGGTGTATCCATGAAATGCAGCAAAGCTTCCAGCCGTGCGCGAAAGGGTGTCTTCATGTCTACTCGATCACAAAATACTCGCCGCTGTATTTGAACTCCGCCAGGCCGTCCGTTTCCACCGGCTCCCTGCCCAGATTGGTCAGGGTAAATCGCTCGCCGTTGATCTCGGCCACGAACACGGTCGGATCATCCTCGCCGCTCATGCCGTTGCGCACGCACTTGACGTCGGTGAAGCCGTGGAAATCCATGGTGGACACCCACGCCCGGCAGTCCGAGTTTTCGATCCGGTCGGTGAGTGACAGGCGCACCGGGGTTTGCAGCAGCTCCGGCGTCTCACCGAAACGGTTTTCCAGCACCTCGATCAACTCAACGCCCATATAGTTGGAGTACTGGCCGGGCTTGAGAAACTCGGTGTACAGCCGGTAGTTTCCGTACAGGTAAAACACCACCAGCATCAGTCCCATCGCGGCGGCCAGGCGTGTTTTCTTGCGGCCAAGGAAGAACAGGCTGACCAGCAAAATGGTGAAGAAGGCCCACAAAAATGTTGTGTCGAGGATGCGGATGAAATCCCCATCGGCCGAGTTGACCGAAATGCCCAGCGGTTTTTCCAGGTAGATGATGCCGCGGTAGATGAACAGGAACGCGGCCGTCACCGCCTGGCCCAGCACCACCACAGCCAGGGCGTAACCCGACTTGCTCAGCCGCGGCGGGTTCAGGGTTCGGATCAGCGCGAAGGCGGCAATCGCAAACAGCGGGACGAAGTACAGAATATACCGGCCCTGAATTTTCATCGGGTCGGGGTAGTTATAGGCGGCCCGCCACGAATGGCGTATGCACGCCAGCAGCAGCGTGCCGCAGATCAGCGCTACACCGATCAGCCAGCGGTTGGCCGCGCTGCGCCATTCTTTCCAGCGGATTTGCATGACTGCCGCGGCCAGGATGCCCAGGTACGGCGCGGCGATCAGGGCGGTGTACGAGAGATAATAGATGGCCCACATCACAAACCGCCGCCGGCCGAGCTGCGCCGGGTTGGGGTCGTCGGCAATGCCCAAGCCGAGCAGTTCTTTGAGCGGCACGTTCTCGCGCAACCCCGGCAGCACCCACACCACCAGCACCAGCAGGAACGGCAGCGCCACACTCGCAGCATGCAACACCTTCTTTTTCGAGATCAGCAGCGGCGTTTTTTCCGCGTGTTCTTTCGCGTCGAGCGGTTTCAGCCACCAAAGGAGGAAAAAGGCCGGCACCACCGCCAAGGCGATATAGCGCGTCAGCACCAGCAGGCCGCACAGCACGCCAAAGATGATATTCTCGGCCAGGCGCCAGCGTGAATCCGCATCGGTAAAATTGCGAAAGGCCAGGCACGTCACCCACAGGAACAGCGGGTAAAACAGGTTCTCGCTGATCATCGAACGCGGCATGACGATCTGCGTGGGGAACAGCAGCACCAGCGAAGCCGCCAGCAGGCTCAAACTGCGCCCGGCAAACATGCGCAGGATCAAGTACACCGGGAAGAGGATACTGGTGATGTAGATGAAGTTCAGGACTTGCGCCGCCTGATATGCTTTGCTGGCCGGGAAGAGAAACAACGCTGGCAGCAGGCTGATGGGGTACAACGGTGGAGAGTGGCTGAATTCGCTGATGGTGAATGTACCGGCGTGCAGCGCGCGGGCGGTGATCCAATAGCGCACTTCGTCGTCAAAATGGGTCGGCCCGTAGATGGTCGTGCCGGTCAGCGCCAGGTTGAGCAGCACCGCGGCGGCATATACCAGCAGCAGCGCCAGCACGGCGCCTCTCGTGGTTTCGACAAAATCTTGTATTCGGCGGGGCACAGAGCTCAACCAGGAATCTCCCAGAATGGATACGCCGGCGCTGGACGCCGCGCGGAGTTATTATAACATGCTCGTTCCATCCCTCCGGCGCGCTTTGATTTGGGCAGCCGCGATCGATCATTTTGTAGTCGTCCCAAAGCTGGTGGGTTTTGAAAAAAGAGCAAGCTCGGAGTAATATG
>CALDSL010000389.1 GCA_937920255.1 uncultured Anaerolineaceae bacterium
CGTAGTCATCGCCGATTCCGAAGCCGACCCGCAGAGCATGGATAACCACGCCAGCAGGCCGGAAGTGCGCGCCGCGCTGCAAGGTCAGGAGGGCATCAACGAACGCCCCAGCGGCACCATGGGTACCGAAATGCTCTACGCGGCCATCCCGGTGATAGATGCTGGGCAGGTGGTGGGCGTGACGCGCCTGTCCGTGCCGCTGAGCGATGTGCGCGCGCAACTGGCGTTGATCCAGCGCAGCAGCGTCGGCTTTGTGTTGCTGGTGATCGTGCTGGCGGTGATCCTTACCCTGCTGCTGACCGAGTTCACCATACGGCCGCTGCGCGAGCTTACCAGCGCGGTGGAGCAAATGCGCGGTGGGTCATTCGCGGCCGTGCCCCAGCACCGCCGCGGAGATGAAATCGCGGTGCTCGGAAAAACATTCAATGAGATGAGCGCGCAACTGCGCTCGAAAATTGAAGAGCTGGAGACTGAACGCAAGCGCCTCGACTCGGTGCTGGATAATATGACCGACGGCGTGTTGATCATCGATCAAGACGGCGCGGTGCAGCTGATCAACCCGGCCGCCGCGCAGATTGTGCGCATCGACCCGGCGGAAAGCAAAAACAAAACGCTCATCGAAGTCACCCGCCAGCACCAGTTGGTGGATATCTGGAAGCGCAGCCAGCAGGATGGGCGGCAGCACACCGCCACGCTCGAAACCGCTCAGGGACGCGCCTTTGTCCAGGCCATTGCCAGCCCGCTGGGCGACTCGACGCCCGGCAGCACACTGCTGCTCCTGCAAGATCTGACCCGCCTGCGGCGGCTGGAGACCGTGCGTCGCGATTTTATCAGCAATGTGTCGCACGAACTGCGCACGCCGCTGGCCGGGTTGAAAGCCCTGGCGGAAACGTTGCAGGAAGGCGCGCTGGAAGATGCTCCCGCTGCGCGGCGTTTCCTGGAACGCATGGATGCTGAGATCGATACCCTGATCCAGTTGGTTCAGGAACTGCTCGAGCTGGCGCGGATTGAATCCGGGCGCGTGCCGCTGGAAAAAATTTCCGTGGCGCCTTTCGATCTGGTGCGCCGCGGCGTGGAGCGCATGGCGCTTCAGGCCGAACGCGCCGGGCTGCGCCTGACGCTGGATGTTCCCGTGCACCTCCCCGCCGTCAACGCCGACCCTGGCCGTATGGAGCAGGTGCTGGTGAATTTGCTGCACAACGCCATCAAATTCACGCCCCCTGGCGGTGATATCACCGTATCGGCTTACC
This sequence comes from uncultured Anaerolineaceae bacterium, assembly GCA_937920255.1. GTDB lineage: Bacteria > Chloroflexota > Anaerolineae > Anaerolineales > Anaerolineaceae > CALDSL01. The sequence continues at coordinate 1,251 of CALDSL010000389.1, forward strand.
AGCAGGAACAAGTGGTTGTCTTCGTCGTCCGTGATACCGGCACCGGCATCGACTCGGAAACGCTGCCGCGCATCTTTGAGCGCTTCTACAAGTCGGACCCGGCGCGGTCGGGTGGAGGCACGGGGTTGGGGCTATCCATCGCCCGGCATTTGGTAGAAGCCCACGGCGGCCGCATCTGGGCCGAGAGCGAGCCAGACGCCGGCAGCGTCTTCTTCTTCTCGCTGCCATTGGCTTGAAAAGCGGGCTGAACTTTGCCGGCCACGCAAAACGATGGACAAAGGGAGAGACGCAAAATCTTGCGTCTCTACGATGGCCGTTTAAGGCGATGGTCTCTAACCAAGTGTGCTTGTAGCGTGCGCCTGCTCGCAGGGTGCTCTGCGAGCAGGCGCACGCTACAATGGCGTTCGATGAAAAGATGGTTAGCTGATCATTCCATTTCGCTCGCACAACGCAACCCCACTTTAAACCAAACATCCAATTAACACTCGCGGGCGCTCCGGCCCGTTTCTCCCGTTAACCAAGTGTTTACATTCCCTTCAAGCAACCTTAACCATCCGTTGCTGGGGCTTTAAACTGCGGCGCGTATGATGAAACTGTAGAAAACGAAGAGAGAATCAACCATTGCGCAACCAAAGGAGAAACCGATGCGCCCAACCATTTTTCGTGTTGTAATCGCCGTTGCCATTTTCAGTATGCTTCTGGCAGCCTGCAGCCCGGCTGCCACCCCGGCCCCTACTACTGCCCCGGCTGCGACTGAAGCCCCGGCCGCGACGAACGCCCCCGCCGCCACCGATGCCCCTGCGGCTACCGAAGCACCAGCCGCTGAACCAACTGCCGCGACCGAAGCGGGGGTTGTTCTTCCGGAAGTTGACCCGGCCAGCCTGGAAGGGGCCATCAGCTCGGCGGGAAGCTCTACCGTCTATCCGCTGATTGAAGCGGTGGCCGAGAACTTCTACGCCGACGGGTTTGAAGGCATGGGCGAGATCAATATCGCCAGCGTGGGTACCGGCGGCGGTTTTGAGCGCTTCTGCAAGACCGGCGAAACCGATATTGCCAACGCCAGCCGCGGTATCAAGGACAGCGAGGCCGAAGCCTGCGCCGCGCTGAACCCGGCGCGCACACCGGTCGAGTTCCGGGTCGGCACCGACGCAATTGTGGTCGTGGTTAGCGCGGAAAACGACTTCGTCACCGCCTTGACCATGGAGCAGCTCGCCACGATCTTCTCCGACAAGGTCGTCAACTGGTCCGAGATCGATCCCTCGTGGCCCAATGAGCCGATCCAGCGCTTCACCCCTGGCACTGACAGCGGCACGTTCGACTTCTTTGTCGAAACCGCCATCCAGAAGCCGCTGGAAATCAAAGAACTTGATGATGCCAAGAAAGTCGTGCTGGCCGCCGCCAACCTGCAGACCAGTGAAGACGACAACGTGCTGGTGCAGGGCGTGGAAGGCAGCCCCTACGCCATCGGTTACTTCGGGTTCGCCTACTTCCAGGAGAACTCCGGCAACCTGAAAGCCCTCGAGCTGGATGGCGTCGCCCCCTCCTTTGAATCCGCCGAAAGCGGCGAATACAAGCTCTCCCGCCCGCTGTTCCTCTACTCGGATGCCGGGATCATGCAGGCCAAGCCGCAGGTCGCTGGGTTCATCAACTACTTCCTCACCAACGTCAATGACCTGATCCAGGACGTGGGTTACTTCCCCGCCAGCCAGGAAGCGCTCGACGAGGCGCGCCAGAACTGGCTCGATGCGGTCGAGTAGACGCCCGCGATCCTGATAATGGCCGGGCCATCCAGGGGGGTGGCCCGGCCAAAAACTGCAAGGAAGATCTGAATCAGAAAGTGACTGTTGGATGGAAAGACCGTTGAACATGACCAAGATACCCCGTGCTGCCCAAACGACCGCGCAGGAAGGGTATGCGCCGCCAGATTTACGCAAGAAAAAGCGCCCGGGCGAGACTGTGATCCAGGCGTTTCTATTTGCCTGTGGCGCGGTATCCATCCTGACCACCGTGGGGATCATCTACGAGCTTGGCAAAGAAGCGCTGCTGTTTTTTGGCAGCCCGGAAGTTCGGCTGTGGGATTTTCTGACCAAGACCACCTGGCAGCCTTCCATCGGTGAATTTGGTGTGCTGCCGCTGGTCAATGCCACGCTGATGACCACTTTTTTTGCGATGCTCATTGCTCTGCCATTGGGGTTGGGCGCGGCGATTTACCTGAGCGAATACGCCACCCAGCGCGTGCGCTCCATCTTTAAACCGATACTGGAAATCCTGGCAGGCATTCCCACCGTGGTGTACGGTTATTTTGCGCTGACGTTTATGACACCCCTGCTGCGCGCGATCCTGGGCCAGAACACCGTTCAAATTTACAACACGCTTTCGGCCGGCCTGGTGATGGGCATTATGATCCTGCCGCTGGTCTGCTCGATGAGCGAAGACGCGCTCAGCGCTGTTCCGCGCGCGCTGCGCGATGGCGGCTATGCCCTGGGCGCGACCCGCTTCGAGGTGGCGATCAAGGTAGTACTGCCAGCCGCGCTGTCCGGCATCGTGGCGGCTTTCATCATAGGGGTTTCGCGCGCGATCGGCGAGACCATGATTGTCGCGGTCGCCGCCGGATCCGGCCCGGCGTTCACGTTCAACCCGCTCGCGGCTGCCGAAACCATGACCGGTTACATTGCCCGCATCAGCGGCGGCGACCTGGCCTACGATACTCCCGACTACAACAGCATCTTCGCCATTGGTTTGATGCTGTTCCTCATCACGCTCGTTCTCAACCTGGTCAGCCGCTACCTCGTACACCGCTACCGCGAGGTGTATGAGTGAAATCTATGACCGCCACGTTCGACAGGCAGCACCCGGATCCCGAGAACCTCCCCGGCCGCCAGCGCGCGGGAAAAGTGTGGCAGGGCGTGTTTTCAATGTCGCTCCTGGTCGGCCTGCTGGCGCTGATTGTGCTGCTGCTCAACATCACCAACCAGGCCGGCGGGCTGGCGGCCTACCGCAATAAAGTCGAACCGGCCAGCCTTTCACCCCTGCCGCTCGAGGAAACGCCGGTGGAGGCTCTTGTCGCGATATTGAAGGAAAATTTGTCCATCAACCGCATCAAGACCCTTCAGCGCGATGGCAAACTGGAAGATCGCAGCCAGACCGACCTGGCGGCCATCGTCACCGAACAAATCGTCAAACCGGAGGTTATTGCCACCTATACCCTGTTCCAATCGCTCACCCGCGGCGACCAGATCCGCCAGGAGATTCTGGCGCAGAACCCGGATGCAAGCGTGGTATGGAAATGGTGGCTGACGCCTGATTTTCTGCAGCGCAGCATGTCGAGCAACGCTGACCTGGCCGGCGTTCGCACCGCGCTGTTCGGCTCGCTGTATATGATCGCAATCACCATCCTGGTCGCCTTCCCAATCGGGTTAGGCGCGGCCATTTACCTGGAGGAATACGCCGACCGCCGTTCCCGCATCAACCGCATCATCCAGACCAACATCGACAACCTGGCCGGCGTGCCGTCCATCGTTTACGGCATCCTGGGCCTGGCCATCTTCGTGCGGCTGCTCAGCCCACTGACCAGCGGCGCGCTGTTCGGCAGCGGCAGCGATAACGGCCGCACCATCCTTTCCGCTGCGCTGACCATGGCGCTGCTGGTGCTGCCAGTGATTATCATCAATTCACAGGAAGCGATCCGCGCCGTGCCAGGCTCGCTGCGCGAGGCTGCATACGGGCTGGGCGCCACGCGCTGGCAGACCATCTGGCATCACGTGTTGCCCTACGCCATGCCGGGGATTATGACCGGCAATATTCTGGCCATCTCGCGCGCCATCGGCGAAACCGCGCCGTTGATCGTGGTGGGAGCGGCGACGTTTATCACCCAGGACCCAAGCGGGCCGTTTTCCCGCTTTACAGCCCTTCCCATTCAAATTTATAATTGGACTACACGACCGCAGCCTGAATTCCGCAATATCGCGGCGGCTGCCATTCTGGTACTGCTGGTTTCGCTGCTATCCCTGAATGCCGTGGCCATTTTCTTGAGAAGCCGGTTTGGAAGGCGCTAAACGCCATGCAACAAGCGATAGACCCAATCAACCATCCTCCCGTGATCGAAGCCCAAGACGTCCAGTTGTATTATGGCAATTTTCGGGCGGTCAAAGATTTTTCGCTGAAAGTCCAGCCCAGGATGATCACTGCCATCATCGGGCCTTCGGGCTGTGGGAAAAGCACGGTGCTGCGTTCCTTCAACCGCATGAATGACTTTGTGCCCAGTTTTCACCTGGACGGCTCCATCCTGTACCACGATCAGAACATCTACGCGCCAGAAGTCGACCCCGTGCTGATCCGCGGGCGCATCGGCATGGTGTTTCAAAAACCCAATCCATTCCCCAAGTCGATCTATGACAATGTGGCCTGGGGCGCGAAGATCAACGGCATGCGCGGTAATATGGATGATCTGGTGGAAGAAGCGCTGCGCAAAGCCGCCCTGTGGGACGAAGTCAAAGACATTTTGCGCAACAGCGCGTTATCGCTTTCAGGGGGTCAGCAGCAGCGCCTGTGTATCGCGCGGGCGCTGGCGGTGCGGCCGGAAATTATCCTGATGGATGAACCCGCTTCTGCCCTCGACCCGATCGCGACGCTCAAGATCGAAGACCTGATGCGAGAGCTTTCCGAGAACTACACCATCATTATCGTCACCCATAACATGCAGCAGGCGGCGCGGGCATCCGATATGACCGCTTTCTTCACCATGGATGAAGATCGCGCGGGGATCATGGTAGAATATGACCAGACTTCGAAAATATTCACGACACCGCGTGATCAACGTACCGAAGATTACATCACCGGGCGCTACGGTTAACCACTCCAGGAAACGAGGTTGTGATGGCACGCGAAACCTTAAACCGGCAATTGCGCCAGATCCAGGACGAAGTGCTGCTGCTGGGCAGCATGGTCGAAGACGCCATGTGGAGCGCTATGAACGCGCTGCGCCGGCGTGATATTCCCGAAGCCCGCCAGGTGTTCGAATCTGACCGCAACATCAATGACAAACGCTATGCCATTGAAAATGCGGTCCTGATCCTCATCGCCACCCAGCAGCCCATGGCGCACGA
>CALDSL010000390.1 GCA_937920255.1 uncultured Anaerolineaceae bacterium
GGAAAGCTCCAGGCCGCGCGCCTGCTGCGCCAGCGAAATGTCACGGTAATCGCGCTGTACATCGGGGAAGTAGCGCAGGGTCAGCGCCACGGCATACGCGGCTTTGTAATTCACGCCAATGCCATTCAATGAGGAGGCAAACTCGCTCGGGTTGGTGGTCATCAGGAAGATCATCCCCAACGGGATCACCGAGGCGTATTTGAACAGCTTGGTCACCTGATAGAAAAGCTGCTCGTAAGTGAGCGAAATGCCAAATGGGCGCGCGAACTCATGTCGCGTGCCGTAAATCTGCACCCCGTAGTCTGGGTCAAACAAAAAGCTGATGATCGCGTTGGTGATCAGGAAGATGAGCACGTAGATCACCATCACGCGGATTTGCGAAAAACGGATGCGCGAAATCCGCATCAGCGCGATCGAAAATACCATCACCGCCAGGATTACGCGGATGTCGTACGAGTACATCACCGCGAAGGTGAGCAGCAGGAAACAGACCAGCTTGGTCAGCCCCGAGAGCCGGTGGATGGGGGTGTCGGCCAGGTTGTAGGAAAAGAACCTCGATTTGGCGTTCACCGGTTCTTCAACCTCCGTTCGTAATCGATAAAGCCCTGCACAAACTGCGTGCCGTGGTCGATGCCGGCCATGTGCGCCAGCGCGAACAGCGAGGTTTCCTTCAGGTTGGCCTCGGCGATCACCTCGGGGTCGGTCAGTACGAACGCGGCGGCCGTATCGGCGATCTTGCGACCGCCCGCCAGCACCACCGCGCGCGGGGTGTACTCCAGCATCAGGTGCATGTCGTGTGTGATGAGTATCACCGTCACGCCCAGATGGTTGATCTCCACTAGAAATTCCATGATCTCGGTGTAGTGACGGAAGTCCTGCCCGGCGGTGGGCTCGTCCAGGATCAGGATCTTGGGATCCAGCACCAAAATGGAGGCGATGGTGACGCGCTTCTTCTGCCCGTAACTGAGCGCGGAGATGGGCCAGTCGATAAACGGGGCCAGCCCGCAGATTTGCAGCACCTTTTCGACGCGCGTGGTGATCTCCTCTTCGGGTACCTGGCGCATGCGCAGCCCCAACGCCACCTCATCGAAAATCAGCGGTTTGGAGATCATCTGGTTGGGGTTCTGCATCACCAGCCCAATCACTTCGGCGCGCTCCTTGATGGATTGGTCGCGCAGGTCTTTGCCCTGGTACAGGATGCGGCCGCGATCCTCTTTTTCAAAGCCGCACAGCAGCTTGGCCAGCGTCGATTTCCCCGCTCCGTTCTTGCCAACGATGGAAAGCATCTCGCCGGCGCGGATTTGCAGGTTGATATCCGCCAGCACCGGGCGGATGCCATCGTAGGAGAAGGAAATGTCTTCCAATTCAAGGATGGGCGCGGTGGCGCGCGCCGGCGCTTCGGCCGGGATGCTGGCGTACCAGCGCTGCAGAGCATCACGCGATAGATCGGCGCGCAGGGTGTGGATGTGCCCGGCTTGCATTTCCGGCGTCACGGTCACCCCGGCGTACTTGAGCGCGGTGACGTACAGCGGCTCGCGTACACCGATTTCGCGCAGCACCAGCGAGGCTACCAGCTCGTGCGCGTCCATGTCAGCGATGATTCGCCCGTCGTTGACTACGATCACCCGGTCGACGTGGCGGTGGAGCACGTCTTCCAGGCGGTGTTCGATGATGATAATGGTCTTGCCGGACTGCCGGTGAATGCCATCGATGATCTCAATGGCGGTCTTGCCGGTGGCGGGGTCCAGGTTGGCCAGCGGCTCGTCGAAGAGCAGCACTTCCACATCGTCGATCATCACGCCGGCCAGCGAGGTGCGCTGCTTCTGCCCGCCGGAAAGTTCGAACGGCGAAGCGCTGAGCCAGTTTTCCATATCCACCATGCCGGCCACCTCACGCACCCGCGCGTGCATGGGTCCGGCCGGCACGTTGTCATTCTCCAGCGCGAAGGCAATGTCTTCTCCCACCGTCAGCCCGACAAACTGGCCATCCGAATCTTGCAGCACCGTGCCGACCACCTTCGACAGGCGGAAAATATCCAGCTCGCGGGTTTCCATGCCTTTGATCTTCAGGCTGCCCTGGATTTCGCCCTTATACGAGAACGGGATCAACCCGTTCAGGCAGTGCCCCAGGGTGCTTTTGCCGCTGCCGCTGGGGCCAACGATCAGCACCTTCTGCCCGGGGTAAATCTTTAAGTTAATATCATGCAGCGTGGGCTCGGCCTGGCTGTAGTACTGGAAGCTGAAGTCGGTAAACTCGATGATGGGGGTAGGGTTCATGGCATTGCCCGGATGAAGAAAAAGCTCAGACCGGTGAACCAACCCGAGTCTGAGCTTTCACGCAGGTCATGAGAGATGGAAGGGCAGGAGGCTTATCTGCGGCTGAGGCTGCCCTTTTTGGTGCGCGTGGCGGCGTAGGCCACCAGCAGCAGCGTGCCGATCACGCCGGCGCTGATGGAGTTCATCACCGCGGCGGTGATGCCCTGGGTGAAGACCAGGTTGGCCGGCTCCTGGTAGATGAGAATATCCAGCACCGGGGCCACCACCACCCAGGCAATGAGATTGCCGATGACCTGGATGATGTTGAACGTGAGAATATCGCGGCCCTTGAACTCGCCCTCTTCGACACGGGTGCGGTTCATGGCAAAACCGAAGATGAAGCCGGAGACGCCGCTGGCGATGACCCAGCTCCACCACGGCGAACCGTACTGCATGGCGTCGCTCAGCGCATGGCCGATGAAGGCAATCAGCGCGCCGGCGATGGGGCCGAAGAGCGTGGCGAAGAACGCGCTCAGGCCGTAGGCGGTTTGAAAACTGGTTTCCGGCACCGGCGAGGGCACTTTCACATACATGAATAATAGCGTAAAGATCGCCGCGCCTAAACCGATGGCAACAATCGTGCGGGTGTTGACCTTGAAGAGATCTTTCATAGCATTTTCTCCTTGAGAAAACAGAACGAAAAATAAGACGCCAACTGCTGGATAGCTCCCATTGTATCCAAACGGATGCCGAACGTCAATTCAAAAGGCCGCGGCGAATCCGCGCCATATGAAAACAATGTATCCAAACCTGAGCACCAAAGCGTCGAAGCCGCCGGCGCGCCGCATCACACAAACTGGTCGAACAGGATCGGGTTGCCGTCCGGGTCTTCCACGATAAAATGCGCCGGGCCGGTGGTGGTCTCGTCCGCCTCGGTCAGGAACTGCACGCCCTGTTGCTTCAAGCTGCGCTGGATCTCGCGCACGTCGGTGAACTGCTCCACCGCGTTGGCATTGCTATCCCAACCAGGGTTGAAGGTGAGCATGTTCTTCTCGAACATCCCTTGAAAAAGGCCGATGATGCAATCGCCGTTCTTCAAGATCAGCCAGTTCTGCGAAATATCGCCGCCCAGGTCCTTGAAACCAAGCTTCTCATAAAAAGCCTTCGATGCGTGGATATCTTTGACGGTCAAACTGATGGAAAATGCGCCCAGTTGCATACCTTTATTTCCTTTCTATAAGCCTAATACTCGTTTTATCAGGCCGGGGCGGAGGAACTGCCCCTGCCCGTCCAGAATCAGCGGCAGACGGCGGCCGCGCAGGCGGACGAAATAAAACGGCGCGTTGACGCTGTGGCTGGGGGTCTCCAACATGCCGGGGTGGTAGCTGCCGCCCAGGATGTCCTGCGCGGGCACGTTGAAGCGCGCCCCGCCCCACAGCCGCACGGTCTCGAACACCACCTGCTGCGCCGGCTCGTCCAGCCACGCCCGGCCGATATAGTTGTGCTCATAGACGATCATTCCGCCGGCAAAGAGCAGCCCAAACAAGGCCACAAATCCGCCCCAGGCCAGACGCTGCGCCAGCGGGCGCAGCACGCCGCCGTCCCCCGGGCTCAGGCCGTAGGTCTGCGAAAGATCGTAGCCCCAATACAGGCAGCCCAGGCAGACGACCAGCGCAAAGGCGGTAAACCAGCGCACCTTTTTGGCCTGCCAGCCGGCATCGAACAGCGCCACCATCCCGTCCATATTCATCGACCGGTCACTCGACGATCTTCCAGAACGAATCCTTGCGGGTGATCTTGCCGTCCGCGAACTCCAGCAGATCCACCCCACGCACTTCGATGCGCTGCCCGGATACGGACGTGCCGGTGAGCGTCCATTCCGAGACGCCGAAATTATCGCAGACCCAGTGGCGGTCATCGCCGTAATGCACGTCCGGGATGCCCTCAAAGCGTTTGGCCAGCCCCGCCCGCACCGCATCCTTGCCGGCGTAGCGGTCGCCGCGCGGCCGCGCGCCCCGCGGCATGTAGAACACGCAATCCTCGGCAAAGTAGTCCATGATGGCATCCAGGTCGTGGCGATTGAACGCCTCCAGAAACCCCTTCAATAGCGCATAGGTCACATTCTCGACCATAGAATCCCTCCATTAAAAGAACTGCGGTGCGGCTAGCGAAGCACAGGCGCGGCGGCGGCTCTGCCGGCCAGCGCCCCGCTGCTAAACGCGAACTGCAGGTTATACCCGCCGCACGGGCCGACCACGTCGAGCGTCTCGCCGGTCAGGTAGAGGCCCTTTACCCGCCGCGATTCCAGCGTGCGTGGGTCGACCTCGTCCACCGGGACGCCGCCGGCCGAAACCTGGCAGTATTCGAAATCGCGCACGCCCTTCACCCGCAGGCG
>CALDSL010000391.1 GCA_937920255.1 uncultured Anaerolineaceae bacterium
CCTTTACGCCGATGCCGGCCATCACGCAGAAGCCCTGCGGCTCGATGTAGATCTGGCCCTCTTCGCAGGCGCTGCTGCCCACCTTATCGCCCAGCGCGTCATAAGCGCGAAGGAACCACTCGCCGTCCCAGCCGTGTTCGAGCACTGTCTTCTCCATGCGCGCCTTTTCGTCAAGAGCAAACTCCGCCTCGTCCGAAAACCCCGCGCGGCCGCAGAGGGTGGCGTAATCGTCTGCCACAGCCACATACATGGCGGCGATGAAGATGGATTCGGCGATGCCGCTGTCGAAATTCTGGCAAGTCTGGAAGCTCTCGCCGGGGTTTTTTGAGAAACAATTGAGGTTCAGGCAGTCGTTCCAGTCGGCCCGGCCGATCAGCGGCAGGCCGTGGGGGCCCAGATGCTCCGAGGTATAGCGGAAGGAGCGCCGAAGGTGCTCAAACAGCGGCTCGGCATCCATCGGGTTGGAGTCGAAGGGGACGTACTCATCCAGAATATCGTAATCTCCGGTCTCCTTGATGTAGGCCGCAACGCCGTAGATCAGCCACAGCGGGTCGTCGTTGAAGCCGCTGCCCACGTCCAGGTTGCCGCGCTTGGTCAGCGGCTGGTATTGGTGGTAGGCGCTGCCGTCCGGGAACTGGGTGGCGGCGATGTCCAAAATGCGTTCTCTCGCGCGCTCCGGGATCAGGTGTACAAAGCCCAGAAGGTCTTGTGTGGAATCGCGGAAGCCCATGCCGCGGCCGATGCCCGATTCGAAGTACGAGGCCGAGCGCGACATGTTGAAGGTGATCATGCACTGGTAGGCGTTCCAGATATTGACCATGCGGTTGGTGTGCTCGTCCGGCGTCTGCACCTGCAGGCGGTCGAGCAGGCAGTTCCAGTGCTCGCGCAGCGCGGCAAAGGCGCCATCCGCCTCGGCAGGCTGCAAATAACGGTCAATAACCGCGCGCGCGCCGCGCTTGTTGATCGTCTGCGAGCCGGGCGGGTCGAACTTGTCATCGCGTGGGTTTTCCCAGTAGCCCAGCAGGAACACGACCTGCTTCTCTTCGCCCGGCTGAAGCGTCAAGCGTACGTGGTGCGAACCGACCGGCGCCCAGCCGCGCGCCTCGGTGTTGCAGGACTGCCCGCTGACGACCACCTGCGGCCGGTCCCAGCCATTGTAGGGTGAACCGAGAAAGTCCTCGCGCTGGGTGTCAAATCCGGCCAGCGGCTCGGAGCAGGCGAAGTAAGCGAAATGATCGCGCCGCTCGCGGTACTCGGTCTTATGGTAAATGACGCCATCTTCGACTTCCACCTGGCCGGTGCTGAAGTTGCGCTGAAAGTTGGATGCGTCATCCTGGGCATCCCACAGGCAGAACTCTACCAGCGAAAACAGCGAAAGCTGCGCGGCTTCGGTGCGGTGATTGGATACCTTCACCTGCCAGATTTCCAGGGTTTCGTTGAGAGGCACAAAATAGCGCAGTGAGGTATGAATGCCGTTGCACGTCGATTCAATGGCCGTGTAACCCATGCCGTGACGGCAGGTGTAGTTCTCCAGCGCGGTACGCACCGGTTGCCAGGTCGGCGACCAGAAATCGCCACTGGCATCGTCGCGCACGTAAATGTAACGCCCACCGCTGTCGAGCGGGACGTTATTATAGCGATAGCGCGTCAGGCGTCGCAGGCGCGCGTCGCGGTAGAAGGAGTAGCCTCCGGCTGTGTTGGATATCAGGCCAAAGTATTCCTGGCTGCCCAGGTAGTTAATCCACGGCAGCGGGGTGTCCGGCCGGGTAATCACGTATTCGCGGTTGTGATCATCAAAATAACCGAAGCGCATCGTGTTCTCCTTTCCCTCTACGCGAAAAAAGCCACCCTGTACAGTATAAAAGCTACGCTTCTTTCGGTTTCGGGCAAATACCGGCGCAGCCAATGATGAAATTATGGGTTGAAAATGGACAAACAAGCGCGTTTACAGAGTTGGGAGCGCTCCCATTATTGTAGAATGGATTAAATCCCCTGTCAAGTGACAAATAGCGTAAAAAGTAGACGGCCACGGCGCAATCCCCGCCGTGGCCGTCACCCCGTATAACAAACCTCTCAAAGAGGCTACTGACTTGCCCCCATAATAAACGCTTCCGTCAAATCGCGCGCAATATGGTCGCGAAACTGCTGCGGCGGCGATTTCATAAAGTACGAAGACGGCTCGACAAGCGGCCCACCGATACCGCGGTCAAGCGCAAGCTTTACGCAGCGCACGGCGTCGATGATCACGCCGGCGGAGTTTGGAGAGTCCCACACCTCCAGCTTCAGTTCGAGATTGAGCGGCACATCTCCAAACGTCGTGCCTTCCATGCGGATATAGCACCACTTGCGATCTGTGAGCCACGGAACATAATCGGATGGGCCCACATGCACATCGTTTTCGGGCAGCGGGTAAGGTAGCATACTGGTGACTGCGTTGGTCTTGGAGATCTTCTTCGACTCAAGACGCTCGCGCTCGAGCATGTTCATAAAGTCGGTGTTTCCGCCAAAGTTGAGCTGGTAAGTGCGGTCCACCTGTACGCCGCGGTCGTCAAACAGGCTGACCAGTTGGCGGTGCAGGATGGTGGCGCCCACCTGGCTCTTGATATCGTCGCCGATGATGGGCAATCCTCTTGCGCGAAAACGCTCGCCCCAGTATTCGGAGCTGGCGATGAAAACCGGGATGGCGTTCACAAAACCGCAGCCGGCCTCCAGTACCTGCTCGACGTACCATTTGGTGGCCATCTCTGACCCGACCGGCAGATAGCTGACGACCACATCCGTTTTTGTTTCCCGCAGGATGCCGACAATATCGGCCGTGGGACCAGGTTCTTTTTTAACAATTTGAGACAAATACTTGCCCAACCCATCGTGGGTCATGCCGCGATACACCGGGATATTCATCAGCGGTACTTCGCTGAACTTGTAGGTGTTGTTCGGGTACGCGAAGATCGCCTCGCTCAGGTCTTTTCCCACCTTGGTGTCGATCACATCAAATGCGGCAGTAAACTC
>CALDSL010000392.1 GCA_937920255.1 uncultured Anaerolineaceae bacterium
ACTTCCACCCGCCGACCAACTACTTCCCGCTGATCGTGCACGAAGCGCTGATGATCGAACCGACCGAGACGGAGAACAAGCAGACGCTCGACCGTTTCGTCGATACGCTGATCAAGATCGCCGAAGAGGCGCGCACTGATCCCAGCCTGCTGAAGAACGCCCCGCACAACACGCCCATCGGGCGCGTGGACGAGGTGAAAGCCGCCAAGGATCTGGTGTTGTGCTGCTGGATGCCTGACGCAGTATAGCCGGATCAATTTTTCATAACAAAGTTGCCAGCCCCTGATGCAATTCCCAGGGGCTGGCGCTTCCCAGCGCGGACGAGTGAATTCGCTTGCCTTGAAAAGCCCCTCTACCATATAATACAGACAGAAATCCACCCCACGATCGACAACTTACTCGAGGAGATCATCATGCAAATCTGGCGCGTGAATGTCGAAAACCAGAACGTAACCCAGGAACCAGTACCGGCAACATGGGAGCATTTGGGGGGCCGTGGTTTGCAGGCGCGCATTCTGCTGGACGAAGTGCCGCCGACCTGCGAGCCGCTGGGGCCGTACAACAAGCTGATCTTCACGCCCGGTTTGCTGGTTGGGCATATGCTGTCTTCATGTGACCGCCTTTCGGTCGGCAGTAAAAGCCCGCTCACGGGTGGGATTAAAGAGTCCAATGCGGGCGGCACCACCGGCATGGCCATGACGCTGCTGGACATGAAAGCGCTGATCATCGAAGGCGAGCCGCGAACGAAAGATTGGTGGGTGCTGTACCTGGGCAAAAACGGTTGCCGCTTTGACCCCGCCGGCGACCTGGTTGGTTTGGGCGTCTACGCCAGCGCGGCGCGGCTGCTGGAACGCTACGGCAACAAGGTTTCGATTTCCCTGATCGGGCCAGGTGGCGAGATGGAGCTGCGCGCGGCTGGCATCCAGAACCTGGACAAGGACCGCGTGCCTTCGCGCATCAACGCGCGCGGCGGTTTAGGCGCGGTGATGGGTTCCAAGCGAATTAAAGCCATCGTCTTCGACGCGGCGGGCGGGCAAAAACAACCCCTGGCCAACCCGGAAGCGTTCCGCGCGGCGCACAAGGTCTACACCCAGGCGGTGCTGAACCATCCGCAGTCGGCGGTCTTCCGCGATTACAGCACGCTGGGCGTGGGGCGGATGAGCAACGCCTTTGGGGGCATCCCCACGCGCAATTTCTCGCAGGGTACCAACCCGGAGTTCGAACAGATCAGCGCCGAGCACTTCCGCGAAATGGTCCTGGAACGCGGCGGCGAGGGCGACCCGGCGCATGCCTGCATGCCGGGCTGCACCATCCGCTGCTCGAATGTGTTTGCGGGGGAAGACGGCCAGGAGGTGATCGTTTCGCCGGTGGAATATGAAACCGTCGGGTTGATGGGCTCGAACCTGGACATCAACAACCTGGATGTGATCGGGCGGATGAACTGGATTGTCAACGACCTGGGGCTTGACTCGATCGACGTTGGCGCGGCGCTGGGCGTGGCAGCCGAAGCCGGGCTGATGGAATTTGGCGACGGCCAGCGGGCGATTGAATTGTTAAAGGAAATCTACACCGGCTCGCCGCTGGGACGCATGCTGGGTCACGGCGCTGCCATGACCGGGCGGGTTCTGGGGATCAAGCGCGTGCCGGTGATGAAGAACCAGGCGATCAGCGCTTACGATCCGCGCGCGATCAAGGGTACCGGCGTCACCTATGCCACCTCGCCGCAGGGCGCAGACCATACCGCGGGGCTGACGATCCGGGCCAAGATCGACCATTTGGATCCAAAAGTCCAGATCGAACCATCGCGCAACGCGCAGATTAACATGGCCGGGTATGACTCCCTGGGCGTGTGCAGCTTCGCCGGGTTTGGTTTTGCCGCCTCGCCTGAATCGATCCGCGATTTGATCAACGCGCGTTACGGCTGGCAGGTGGGCATGGACTTCCTGCAGGTGCTCGGCCGCGAGGTTTTGCTGCTGGAGCGCGAGTTCAACCGCAAGGCCGGCTTCACCAAGGAAGATGACCGCGCGCCGGAATGGATGCGGCGCGAAGCCCTTCCCCCCACCGGCGCGGTGTTCGATGTGGCCGACGATGATCTGGACAGCGTTTTCAATTGGTAGTCCACGTTACCCTGCACACAGTGTTACAGGAACAACCCGGAGGCAAACGCCGGGTTCACGTGGATATCACGCTGGAGGACGGCGCGACCATTTCCGCGCTGTACCGGCATATGGACCTGCGCTACCCGATGCAGGAACTGCTGCTGGTGGTTAACCGCCGCATCGTAGACGCAGAGCAGGCGCTGGAGGACGGCGACCGGGTGGATTTCATCCCGGCCCTGTCCGGCGGTGGGCAGTGATAAGCCGTTCTGGTTGACAATGGCAGGCATTTCCGGTATACCTGATAACCAGAAGGGTAGGAAAACGATTGGAAAACGACGTTGACAACACCAGGGTCTGGCGCTATCCGGGTACGGAGGGCAATCCCTTTGATATTGCTTTGCGAAAAATGGTGCTGGTGGAGAATATCCCCGGCATTGTGTTTGCAGTTTTGCTGCTGATCCCGGCGCTGGCCGGGCTGCGCTTCGGCTGGCAGGGTGTAGCCGCGTTATGGGGTTTCTTCCTGCTGGATTGGGCGCTGCTGGCGGCGCTGCCGCGCGCGGGGCGTTCGTTCGGCCCAGCCAAACCGGTGACGATCATCCTGGCGCTGGCGCGCGCGTTCTTCGCGATCCTGCCGCTATGGCTGTGGCTGGCGGTCAGCCTGCAGATTGCCGGGACGCTGATGGTGATCTACGGCTTCTGGATCGAACCGCACCGCCTGACTTTCACCCGACAGCGGATGGTGTCGGAGAAGCTGCCGCCGGACACACGCATCCGCATGCTGCACCTTGGCGATTTGCACATGGAGCGCATCACCAAGCGAGAGCGCCGGCTCAACGCATGGATCAAGGAACAGAAACCGGATCTGATTGTTTTTTCCGGCGACTTTTTGAACCTGTCATATTTGCGCGACCCGAAAGCCTGGGAAGACGCGCGCGCGGTGGTGCGCGAATGGTCCGCCCCGCTGGGGGTCTATGCCGTCACAGGCAGCCCGGCGGTCGACCTTCCGGACGTGATGCCGGTTTTGCTCAAAGACCTGCCGCTGCGCTGGCTGGACGACGACCGCGTGAGCATTCCCATAGAGGGAGGGCAGATCGACATCTACGGCATCACCTGCACGCACATGCCCCAGGAAGACGGCCCGCGCCTGGAAGCGCTGGCTGGCAGCGGGACAAAGAATTTCAGCATCCTGCTGTACCATTCGCCTGACCTGGCGCCTGAGGCTGCCGCGGCGGGGATGGACATGCAGCTTTCGGGGCACACGCATGGCGGACAGGTGCGCCTGCCGCTGTTTGGCGCGCTGTTTGCCGCCTCGCTTTACGGAAAACGCTTCGAATCTGGCCGCTACTTGCTGGATCAAATGACTCTGTACGTTACCCGGGGGATCGGTTTGGAAGGACAGGGCGCGCCGCGCGTCCGGTTCCTGTGTCCGCCGGAGATTATTCTTTGGGATCTGGAAGGCAAACCCGCAATTTAGGAGCAAAGCAATGACGAAAACCTATACCGCACCCGCACCTGGGATCAATCTTGTAACGGCCGCGCAACAGCCCGGCCGGCTGACGGTCCAGTTTGAAGCCGCCCCGGAGAAAGTCTCCGCCGGCGAGCCGGGGATGAGCACCGGCGATGTGCTCTTCCTGCGCAACGCCGACGGCAGCAGCGCCCTGACCGTATCGCTGGGCAAACGCGAGAAGATCCGCGCGGAAAGCTTCCGGCAGGCCGGCGGGGCGCTGGCCGCCTGGCTGATCAAGCATAACGTGGAGCAGGCCCAGATCGATACCGCCGCGCTGGCAGCGTTTGGCGTGGGGTCAGCAGAAAGCGCGCTGCTGGAGGGGATGCTGCTGGGCGCATTCCGTTTTGGCCGTTACAAGAGCGGGGAGGAAACCCCCACCATCCCGACCGTCTCCCTCAGCGGCGGCGACGGGCTGGAACAGACCCTGGACGAGGCGCGCAAGCTGGCCGCGGCGGTCAACCTGGCGCGCGATTGGGGCCACGAACCGGCCAACGTGATCAACCCGGTGACGCTGGCCGAGCGCGTAACAGAATTAGCCAGCGAATACAACCTTAAGGTCACCATCATTGATGACAATGCGCTGAAAGAAATGGGCGCTGGCGCAATCCACGCGGTGGGCAAGGGCAGCAAGACGCCCTCGCGGCTTATCCTGCTGGAATACCCCGGCGCGGACGGCACCGGCGACCCGGTTGTGCTGGTTGGCAAGGCCATCACCTTTGACACCGGTGGGTATTCACTCAAAGACAGCAGCAATATTCTGGGCATGAAGTACGACAAGTGCGGCGCGATGGCCACCATCGGCTCGGTGGTAGCGGCGGCCTCGCTGGGGCTGAAAACACGCGTGATCGGCGTGGTGGCCGCGGCGGAGAATATGGTTTCGGGTGAAGCCTACCGCCCGGATGATATTCTCACCACCCTTTCGGGCAAGACGGTGGAAATCATCAGCACCGACGCCGAAGGCCGCCTGGTGCTGGCGGATGCGCTCACCTACGCGGCGCGTAACCTGAACCCGCGCGCGATGGTCGACTTTGCCACGCTGACCGGAGCGTGCGTAGTGGCGCTGGGCAAGGTGCGCGCCGGGCTGCTCTCCACCGACGATGGACTGGCCGAGGCGCTGTACCAGGCAGGTGAAGCCACGCACGAGCGCCTGTGGCGGCTGCCGCTGGACGAAGATTACGACCAGCAGATCAAAGGCGACGACGGCGACATCAAGAACTCCGGTGGGCGTGAGGCGGGAGCGATCATCGGCGGCACGTTCTTGAAGAATTTCGTGGTGCCGGCCGTGCCGTGGGCGCACATCGATATCGCCGGAATGGCCAGCGTCGCCAAGGATATGCCCTACTGCCAGAAAGGCGCGACCGGCTTCGGCGTTCGGCTGGCGGTGGCGTATTTGAAGGGATTGGAGTAAGAAGAACTGAGCAATCCCCCAGTCCCTTTGCTTGCTCCGCAGGAGCAAGCAAAGGGACTGGGGGATTGCTCTTCTCTTTGCTTAGCTGGCGTCTAGCGCCCAAAAACATGCGGGGCGTAGCTGCGCAATTGCTTCTCCAGCGGGTCAGTGGACGATTTCTTGTCAAGGTGAACATCGCCGAACCAGGAAATCGGAATTCTCGTACTGACAGGTTGCCCGCGGTCGTTCTGCTTTTCGATCATCAAGTATGTTTTGTCTTTCTCTAACGTAATTCGTTTTACCTCTGACCAGGCGGCAGAAATCTTCCGGATATTTTGGAATTGCAGGCCCTCTTTTGACACAGTCAGCCGCGCTGCTATGATCGAATAAATGCCAACTGCAGCAAGAACGTACAGGCAAACATCGAGGAAAATAAACAAATACAAATCAGAGGCCATGTCTGCTGAACTTTCTGTCAACAACCAGGTCATCAATATCGCCGGAGCCAACAACAACGACTGATTGAATGCCATGCGAAGCTTTTGTTTGGGCAGCATGGTGTACATGGTTGCATTGGATAACGGGCTGGCATTTGTGGTCATGCGTTTGTCCTCGGTTGAAGCTGGAACGTATTGATCTTAGTTAGGATCCCCAAAATACTCGGCGATGATCCCGGATAAGTCCTGACTACTGTGCTCCTGTAGCAGACGCAGTGCGCCTTGGGTATCGGCCAGGCGGCCGGCGTAGCGAGCGGCGTAGTCCTGGAAGAACGCCAGGAAGGGCTCATCGCCCATGGCGCGGCGGGCGGCGTCCAGGAATTTTGTCCCCTGCAAGTATACCGCGTCCACGTAGGGGCGAAACGCGGGCTGGTCGTAGATGCTGCTGCTGACCTTGCCCTCCGGTAGAAAACGCCAGACGCGGTAATTCCACCACCAGTCCACCAGGTCGGGATGGTAACGTTCGTAAAACAGCGCTTCGCTGTGCGTGCAAAAGGCCTCATCCAGCCAGGGCTGCAGGGCCGGGTCGTTACCGACCAGGCTGTACCACCACTGGTGCGCGGTCTCATGCGCGGAGAGCGGCACCAGGTAGGTGGTGGGGCTGCCCGGGTAGGCGGCGAAGTAATCTGCCCCCAGGAAGAACAGGCCGCTGAACTCCATGCCGTCAAAGAAGTCAGCTTCGACCACGGTCATGCTCGGGTGCGGGTACGGCGCATAGATCTCGGAAAAGTACGCCACCGCGTCCCGCACGGTCTGGATACTGGCCATCCCTGCCGATTCATGCTCGGCGAAGATGTAGGCGCGGATCTCAATATCGCCCACACTGGTGCTGAGCACGCGGAAGTCGGGCGAGATCGACAGGGCGAAACCGCGCGCGGCGGGCAAATCGAAGGTGTGGGTGTTCCCATCCACCTGGGCCGGGCTGCTGGCGGCCACCACCAGCGGACGCTCGTATGGCGCCAGTTCCAGCACGATGTGATAGTCGATGAGCGGGTACACCAGGTGCTCGCCCACCCCGCTCAGGTCATGGATCAGCCAGCCCTGGTCCTCGCGGTACGCGGGCAGGAAGGGATACCAATCTCCCAGGTTGATCTGCCGCCCGGTCCAGCCAAGGAAGGAATACATTGGCTGGAGGCGCAGAGTGTAGTTCAGTTTGAGCCCAATTGCCGCGCCTGGCCCAATCGGCGCGCCGGGGGTGATGCGTAGCACGGGGCCGTCCAGCGCGTAATTATCCACGGGCGCGCCATCCGCCCAGGTGAGACCGTCCAGGGTGAAGACGCCGTCCAGGCGGTTGGCCTCGACTGCCAGCACCAGCTCGGACAGTTCACCTGCCCCCGGGTTGTGCATGGCGATGCTCTGCTCGACCACCACGACGCGCTGCTCGAAATCCAGTCGGGCGTTGATCCTGTATTCCGCGGCGGGAGCGGGCGGCAGCGGCGTGAGCGTCACCTCCACAGCCGCCGGTGGTTGCGGCGATGCAGTGGCAACGCTTTGCGGCGCGGGCGTGGCGGGCGTGACAGTCTCGGTTTGCGCGGCGGTCAGGCCATCCGCGCCCAACCATGGCGGCGAAGCACAGCCCGAGAGCAACGCGACAGCCAGCACAAGAAAAAGCAGCCTGCCCCGGCAAGCGGGGTAGACTGCTTTCCAAAGCCAAACAACAGCCTTCCTGTACGGCGAACCGGTGAGGAAGAGCCTGCCAGGCACGCGGTTAGCCTTTCAGCTTTTGCTCGACCAACCCGGCCACCGCGTCGATCGCTTCCGACAGGCGGCTGGGGTCTTTGCCGCCGGCCTGCGCCATCTGCGGGCGACCACCGCCGCTGCCGCCGATGATCGGGCCGAGGGTTTTGACGATTTCACCGGCTGAGAGACCGCGCTTCACGAGGTCGTCAGTGACCGAGGCGATCAGGAGCGGCCGGCCGTCGACCGCGCTGCCGAGCACGACCACCCCGCTTGGGTAGCGCTGGCGGAAACGATCGGTCATGGCGCGCAGGGTGTCGGCGTCAGCGTTGGCGAGCACGCGGGCCATCACCGGCACGCCGGCGACAGCCGGAACCGATTCCAGGTCCTTGACGAACTGCGCCGCGGCGGTTTCCTGGCGCAGGCGGGCGTTCTGTTTGCGCGAGGCTTCCAGATCGTCCAGCAGCGTTTCCGTCTTGGCGGGCACGTCGTCCATGCTGGTGTTGAGCAGCGCGGCGGCGTGTTTGAGCGCGCGGAAGCGGCGCTGCACCAGATCGTAGGCCGCGCGGCCGGTGACGGCTTCGATGCGGCGCACGCCCGCGGCGGCCGAGCCTTCGGATGTGATCAGGAAGATGCCGATGTCGCCGGTTTCGTCCACGTGGGTGCCGCCGCACAACTCATATGAGAAGGGATCGGCATCGCCGATGGTGATGGTGCGCACCGTTTCGCCGTATTTCTCGCCAAACAGGGCCATCGCGCCTTCGGCCATGGCTTCCGCCAGGGGCTTGACGCGGATATTAAGATGGTAATCCTGCAGCACGGCTTTGTTGACGATACTCTCGACCTGCTCCAACTGCTGCGGCGTGATCGCGTCCGGGTGGGTGAAGTCAAAGCGCAGGCGGTCAGGAGCAACCAGCGAGCCGGCCTGGCGCGCGTGGGTGCCCAGCACTTCGTGCAGGGCGGCATGCAGCAGGTGCGTGGCGGTGTGGTTGCGCATGATATCCTGCCGGCGCTGGCGGTCGACCGCGGCGAGAACCTTATCGCCCAGTTTTGGCTGGCCGCTGATCACCTCGCCGGTGTGCACGATCACGCCGGCCGCGGGCTTTTCGGTATCGTCGACGCGGATCTCCCAGTAGGCATCACCGCTGGAAATGATCGCGCCGGTGTCGGAAACCTGGCCGCCGGCTTCCACATAGAAGCCGGTCTTGGGCAGGATCACTTCCACCTTATCGCCAGGGGCGGCGGTGTCCACCAGTTCGCCGTCGCGGATCAGGCCGAGCAGGGTGGTTTCCAGCTCGACGCTGTTGTAGGGATCGTACTGCACCCCGCCGGA
>CALDSL010000393.1 GCA_937920255.1 uncultured Anaerolineaceae bacterium
GGCGCTCGTCCATCTCGCCCACCTCGCCGCGCGTGGCGCACACCAGGTGCACCAGCACCCCGTTCCGAGCGTAGAATGCCAGCGTGCCGCCCATGCCAAACGTCTCATCGTCCGGGTGCGCCAGCACCGCCAGCAGAACTTTTTGTTGGTCTACCTTTCCGTTATCCACCGTATCACTCCCCACAATCTGATTACCTCTTAATTGACCAGCGCTCCCACCGGGCCATCCTCGGCGATGATCACGCGCAGTTCCTCCCACGGAACGGTCACCCGCACGTACCCTGCGGCATAGGCCGCCACCTGGTACGGGTCATAGGTGATGCGCAGCCCCTCCGGTGTGATATTCCATTTCTGGTAATTTTGCTCTTCCGGCAGCGCGCCCTCGCTGAACATGAACCACTCGTCATTCTTGAGTTGATTCGTACAATAATCCGCGATACTTTGCAAGTAATCTGTACCGGGCTGGAACAGGTCGGCCAGCGCCAGCTCGCGCTGCAAGGGCAGGCTGTAATTAATCACCGACGAGAATGGCAGCGGGTGCGCCGCGCCGTAGAAATACTGGCTGTTCTCGGCGTGGATGCTCACCAACCCGTGCGCGTTGTACAGCACCTCGAAATCGCTGGTCAGAAAGTTCTGGGGCGTGGGCGCGTTGGCGTCCGGGGTTATGATCGGGTCCATCGCCAGCCCGTTCTGGAACTCGGCGATCAGCGTGTCCACCTGCCCCTGCGCCAGGGCGTTGAAATTGCCAGCCTGCGGCCCGTCGGGCCCCTGCAGCAGCGGGTAGTTGATGCTGATGCCGTACTGCGGCGGGTTTTCGTCGCGGTATTCGCGGGTGGCAATCACCGGCTCGATCTCGGTCATCGCTGTGGGGACTGTCGCTGAAGTCGGCTGCGGTGTCTCTGCTGGCTGCGGATTCTCATTCCTGGCGGGCGGCGGCGTCTCGGTCGCCATTGCCTCTGACACCACCGACTGCAAGAACCGGCATGACAGGCTGGACAGCACCAACATTGTGATGGCGATCAAGATGCGACTGCGGTACTTCATTATTTCCCTCCCGTTACGCGGTTTAATACTGGTACATCTGCGGGTCGACCTGGCTGGCCCAGGCGTTGATCCCCCCAATCAGGTTGCGCACGCGCGGGAAGCCCGCCGCCAGCAAAATCCCAACCGCCTGGCTGGAGCGCACCCCCGTGCGGCAGAATAGCACAATCTCATCATCGCGGTTCAGCTCGCCCGCCCGCTCGGCCAGTTGCCCCAGCGGGATTAATTTCGCGTCTGGGATGCGAGAAATTTCCAGCTCGCTCTCTTCGCGCACGTCCACCAGCGCAATCTGATTCTCCTGACTCATTCGCCGCGCCAGTTCTTCCGGCGTGATTGTGTACTCGGTCTCCAGGTCCACCGCGTGGCGGCCTTGCGCCGGAACCCCGCAGAATTCCTCGTAATCGATCATTTCGGTCACGGTCGGGTGGCTGCCGCATACTTTGCAGTTGGGATTCTTACGCAGCCGGACGGTCTGGAACGACATCTCCAGCGCGTCGTACAGCAGCAGCGAACCGATCAGGCTCTCGCCGGCGCCCAGAATGAGCTTGATCGCCTCGGTAGCCTGAATGCTGCCAACCGTGCCCGGCAGCACGCCGAATACCCCCGCCTGCGAGCAGGAAGGAACGCTACCCGGCGGCGGCGGATCGGGGAACAGGCAGCGGTAGCACGGCCCCACCCGCGCGTCGAACACGCTCACCTGGCCCTCGAAGCGGAAGATCGAGCCGTAGACAAAGGGCTTGCCGGTCAGCACGCACAGATCGTTGATCAGGTAGCGCGTGGGGAAATTGTCGGTGCCGTCCACAATCAGGTCGTAGGGTTCGGCGATCTCGCGCGCGTTGTGCGAAGTGAGCACCTGGTTGTAGGCGTCCACCTGGATCAATGGGTTCAGGTCCTGCAGCCGCTCGCGCGCCGATTCGACCTTCAACTGCCCGATGCGGCTGGTGCCGTGGATCACCTGGCGCTGCAGGTTGGATGGATCGACCACGTCATAATCCACCAACCCGATACGCCCCACGCCAGCGGCGGCCAGGTACATCGCCACAGGCGAACCCAGCCCGCCCGTCCCCACCACCAGCACCGAGGCGGCTTTGAGCTTGCGTTGCCCCTCCATCCCCACCTCGGGGATGAACAGGTGGCGCGAATAACGCTGGACTTCGGCATGAGACAGGGCATCTTCCATGGGTACACCTCGCGGAGCAGATTGGCTGTCATTGATGATACCAAAAAGCGAGGGGAGAGGCAAACTGTCGTCAGAGCCGAGCCAGAAAAAGCATCACGAACCCACACACCGTCCCGGCGTCCTTCGGGAGGGCGATGTGAAAACCGAATAAGAACAAATAACACGACTAAAAATTAATCGTTCTTATTACATAAAACCGCCTTACTGACTGTGCCGTACCCTTCGACGGGGCTCAGGGTACTTTCTTTATCATTTTTCGTGGCCTACAAAGTGCAACCGGCTTTTATTCCGTAAGTTTGCTCACCCGCAGGGTGCTCTGCAAGCTACCCAACGCTTTTTCGTGAATCGGCATAACCTACCAGATCATACGATTGCAACTTGTACTTCGTGACCAGCGTATCTATCATCCTGACGTCCAGGATAATTCGAGAAGACGCTCATGTAGGGGTGAAGCATTCGGTCGGGCCAACGCGTGTCACAAAAACCGACAGCTTCCGGATGCTTCGCCCAGGGATGAACGAAAACATTTCGAGCGGATGAAAGGGTTCAAAATTGTGGGGGCGAGCGAAGCATCTGGAGGAGTTTCCAGTCCTTTCCTCGATCGGCAATCTACCAGATGCTTCGCCCCTACATTCGATAATGTGCCTATTGTTTCATCTATGATTGTTGAAGATAAATCGTCCTGTAGCAAATTCTTTAAGATTCACGAATGGAAATTCTAGCGATGCGAATCGAATTGATTAATGGTCCAATACCGCGCTATCATTATAGAGACAAAAAAACTTACTCTTCAACACCAGGAGCGTTCAGGATGAGCAAGAAAAATAGGAAAGACAAAAAATCCCGCCCCATGCCGAAGCCGAACCGTCAAATCCCGAATTCGTTAATCCGCCCGTTTACCGGGTTCATGCAAAGCCCATATTTGGAGAACCCGCGAAAATATCCGATCTTTGGGTGCTGGCTGATGGAAGATTGGCGGGAAACAGGGCTGACGCCGGTCATTGTTGCCCGTCTGCAAGACAATGACCATATCATGTTTGCCGTTACCATGATCGATTATTATTGTTTGGGCATCAAAGATGCTTTCACACGCGTTGACTATACTCGGAACCGTTTTGAACGGGAACTGCCGCAGCTCTGTATGAAGGCTCCTATACCTTGTTCCGTTGAGGTGGCGCATGAGTTGATATACGGGTCGCTAGAATACGCGAAAAAACTGGGATTCGAACCTCATCCGGATTTCTATAAGCAGAAGGCAGATCAAATTCTGGATCCTGAGGACGCGCATCCGCGTACCAATGGAATCACCTTTGGCCGGGATGGCAGGCCTGTATTTATCCCCGGTCCATTTGACAATGAGATCAAATCCAGATCCATCTTCAATACTTTGATGCGTTCCTGCGGGCCAGGGAATTTCGATTATATGGAAGTTTTCGATGATCTGCCCGAGGAAATTGAGTAAAGGAAGGAACGCAGCCATGAACTACCGCCTGGTCGAACACCCACAGAACAATTTTGTCGAAATCCTGCCCGGAGATGGGCGCATTGAGAGCGAAGCTGACGCGCTCGATCTGGTCGGCGCGTGCGGCGAATACCGCGTCCAGCGCCTTCTCCTCTACGCCGAAAACCTCTCGGATGATTTCTTCCATCTGCGCACCGGCCTGGCCGGAGAAGTTCTGTTGAAATTTTCAAACTACCACATCAAATTCGCCGCGGTGTTGACGCCCGAGTTGGTCAACCAGGGCCGCTTCCAGGAGATGGTGCTGGAGGCAAATCGTTCCAACAACCAATTCCACGTCTTCTACGACCGCGAACAGGCCATCGAATGGCTGGTGAAGTAGTATTCGTTTTTCCGAAAAAAAACGAAGAAAACGAATATTCTCTCTAGCGCCCTCCGTAAAACGAAACCGCCTGCACCTTCGCGGGCCTTCCTGATACAATAAAACCATGCACGTCATCCTCACCCACGAGCAGGCCGATTTTGACGCGATTGCCGCCGCGCTGGGCGCATATCTGCTGAACGAACATGCCTACCCGGTGCTGCCGCGCAAGACCAACCGCAACGTGCGCGCGTTTCTCAACCTGTACGGCGCGGAACTGCCCTTTATCGAGCCGCGCGACCTGCCCCAGGGGCACATCGAGGAAGTGACTCTGGTAGACACGCAGTCTTTCGTCACCCTCAAGGGCACCAGCCACAAGACGCGCGTCACGGTCATCGACCACCACGCGCTGCGCCCTGAGCTTCCCGAGGAATGGTCGGTGCGCATCGAACGCACCGGAGCGTGCACCACCCTGTTCGTCGAAGCCCTGCGCGAGGCGCACGAGCCGCTCGGCAGCTTGCAGGCATCGCTGCTGCTGCTGGGCATCTACGAAGATACCGGCTCACTCACCTATGCCAGCACCACCGCGCGCGACGCGCATGCCGCCGCCTACCTGCTGGAACAGGGCGCCAACCTCAATGTGGTGAGCGATTATCTCAACCCGCCGCTCTCGTCTGCTCAGCGCGGCCTGTACGATCGCCTGCTCAGCGCCGCCGAAACCTTCCACATCGGCGGACAGAAAATTATGCTGGCCTACGCCGACGCCGCCGACCTCAACGAGGAGATTTCCAGCGTGGCGCACAAGCTGCGCGACCTGCTCGACCCGGACGCGCTGGTGCTGCTGGTGCGCATCACCGACGGGGTGCGCATGGTGGCGCGCTCCACCAGCGACCAGATCGACGTTTCGGCGCTGGCGGCGCACTTTGGCGGCGGCGGCCACGAGCGCGCCGCGGCCGCGTTGATCAAGTCGCCGGACGGACAGCCGGTGGACCCTGGCGTGTTGTACCGCGAGCTGGTCGATATTCTGCCACGGTTCGTACGCCCTTCCATCACCGTGGGCAGCATCATGTCGCGCCAGCCGCGGCTGCTGCCGCCGGAGGCCACCGCCGCGGAAGCCGCCCAGTTGATGACCCGCTACGGCTACGAGGGTTACCCCGTGGTGAAAGATGGCAAGGTGATCGGTCTGCTCACTCGCCGTGCGGTGGACCGCTCGGTTTCGCACAAGCTCAACCTTCCCGCCGCCAGCCTGATGGAAGCCGGCGAAGTCACGGTGCACCCCGAGGATTCGGTCGAGCACCTGCAGCGCGTGATGACCAGCACCGGCTGGGGCCAGGTTCCCGTGACCGACCCGGCCAGCGGCAGCGTGATCGGAATTGTTACCCGCACCGACCTGCTCAAGAGCCTGTCGGCGCGTCTTTCCAACCTGCCCGGAAGGCAAAACTTTGCCGCGCGGCTGGAGGCGGTTCTGCCGCCCGAGCGCGTGGCCCTGCTCAAACTCATCGCCGAAATGGCCCGTGAACAGCGCCAGGCGGTCTACATTGTAGGCGGCATCGTGCGCGACATGCTGCTCGAACGCCCCAGCGTCGATTTCGACATCGTGGTCGAAGGCGACGCCATCAACCTGGCGCGCGCGCTCACCAAACGCTTTGGCGGGCGCATGACCTCGCACAGCCGCTTTGGCACCGCCAAGTGGCAGATCACCGCGCTGCGCCAGCACCTTGCCAGCATACCGGGTTTTCCGCCGGAAGCGCGCGCCGAAGAACTGCCCGAGTCACTCGATCTGATCAGCGCCCGCACCGAATTCTATGACTACCCCACTGCCCTGCCCACGGTCGAGCGCAGCAGTATCAAGCTCGACCTGCACCGGCGCGATTTTACGATCAACACCATGGCGCTGCGCCTGGATGGCCGCCATTACGGCGATTTGTATGATTATTGGGGCGGCTTGAGCGACCTCAACCAGGGGCTGGTGCGCGTGCTGCACTCGCTCTCGTTTGTGGATGACCCCACCCGCCTGCTGCGCGCGGTGCGCTTCGAGCAGCGCTTCGGTTTCCGCATCGAGGCCCGCACGCGCGAACTGATGGACGGCGCCCTCCCGCTGCTGCGCCAGGTTTCCGGCGACCGGCTGCGCCACGAGATCAACCTGATCCTGTGCGAAGAGCAGGCCGCGGCCATGTTTGCCCGCCTGCACGAACTGGAACTGCTCAACGCCATTCACCCGGAACTGGAATGGGAAGCGCGCGCCGCCCCGCTGCTGGATTCCGTGCTCAACCAGCCGCCGGATAACGGCTGGGAACTGCCGGAGAAGCTCGGCAGCCTCGACCGCAAGCAGGCACTGGGGTATCTGGTGTGGCTATCAGCACTGCCGGCCGAAAGCATTCGCGCCATCGGCGACCGGCTGCGTTTCCCGCGCGTGCTCCACAGCGCGCTGGAGGAGACCAACGCGCTGTGGAAAGAACTGCCCGCGCTGCGCGGCGCCAGCCCCAGCCTCACCGCCGCCCGGCTCAACGGCGCTTCGATGCTGGTGCTGTACGCCGTCTATAAAATGCAACCCTCGCCCGAAGTGCAGCAGATGATCGAGAGCTACGTGCGACTGCTGCGCCACATTCGCCCGTACACCACCGGCAGCGAATTACAGGCCCTGGGCGTACCGCCCGGCCCGGCATACCGCCGCATTTTGGAAGCGCTGCGCGCGGCCTGGCTGGACGGCGAAGTCACCTCCAGAGACGAAGAACGCGACCTGCTGCAGCAGTTAATGGCACAGCCGGAAAGTGATCCGCCGGAAGGTGGTTGATGAGCGCGTATCCAGATGAATCGGATTGGCTCCAACGGGTGACCATCCGCCCGGCGCGCAAAACAGACCTGCCAGACCTGGAGTGGGAAGGCGAGTTGACCCATTTCCGCCGCGTGTACGCGGACGCCTACCGCCGCCAGGAGCAGGGCCTCACGCTAATCTGGATTGCTGTGTTGCCAGGCGTGGGGTTGATCGGACAGGTGTTCATCCAGTTTATCTGCGACCGCCACGAACTGGCCGACGGCAAGCAGCGCGCCTACCTGTACTCGTTCCGCGTGCGGCCGGAATACCGCGGCCGCGGTATCGGTACGCGCGTCATGCAGGTTGTGGAGGATGATCTGCGCGAGCGCGGTTTCACCCACATCACCCTCAACGTGGCCAAAGATAATCCCCGCGCCCAGGAGTTATACGAGCGCCTCGGCTACCGGCGCGTGGCGCACGAGCCAGGTGTGTGGTCGTATCCGGATGAAAAAGGCGCCTGGCATACCGTCGAAGAACCGGCCTGGCGCATGGAAAAAGTTTTGTAGACCTCTGGCCTTAAGGCCGGACAAACCAAAACCAGGCTGACGCGCGCGGTCCTTCCACGCCATCCACCCGGCGCTGCAAGTTTAACCGCTGGCCAAGCCGCGCAATCTCTTCTTCCGTCGCGCCGGACGTCTCGCCCGGACGGCGCAGGTGCATGTAGGCCAGAAAAATCCCGCCCGGCGCCAGAAGATGGGTGAGGTTGCGCTCATACAGGATCTTTTCCGCTTCGGGCAGGCCAAAATAGCAACCCACGTCAAAGATCAGATCATACGGCCCGGCCAGCCCGCGCCTGTCGATCACGCTCTGCAGGCGGATTTCGGCGTCCACGCCGGCGTCCTTCAGCCGCCGCCGCGCGGCCGCCACCGCCGGGATGGAAAAGTCCACGCCGGTCACCTGCCAGCCGGCCTGCGCCATGGCCAGCACATTCAAACCCGTACCACAGCCGAAATCCAGCGCGCGGCCGGGCGCCCGCCCGTCCAGAAATGCCAGCAGTTCCGGCGGCGAAATGCCCGTGTCCCAGCGCGGGCGCTGCAGCAGGTAAATCAGGTTGAAGAACAACCAGCGAAACAGTCCCATCCTTAGCGCATCTTTCCTTAAATAATCCCGAGATACCTGTTATAATAGAGGACGCTGCGTCTGCTGTCAAACGGCAGTGAAGTTTCTCGATATGCACATCTTATCCCAGAACCATATGGAAGGGTCTTATATTCATGAAAGAGTATAGTACTGAGTCTATCCGTAATGTAGCGCTAGTTTCCCATAGCAATGCTGGAAAAACCATTCTGACGGAAGCGCTGCTCTACTTTTCGGGAGCGACGACGCGTATGGGGAAAATTGAAGATGGAACCACGGTGTCAGACTTCGAAGACGAAGAACACCGCCGTTCGCTCTCGCTTTCCACCTCTGTTATCCCAATCGAATACAAAAATACCAAGGTCAATTTCCTCGACACCCCGGGTTACACCGATTTCGTGGGCGAGGTGATCTCTGCGTTGCGGGTAGTGGATAGCGCCATCGTCCTGGTGGACTCAGTGGCCGGCATGGAAGTGGGGACCGAAATCGTATGGAATTACGCCAACCAGTTCAAGCTTCCGCGCATGGTTGTGATCAACAAGATGGAACGCGAGAACGCCAACTTCCAGAA
>CALDSL010000394.1 GCA_937920255.1 uncultured Anaerolineaceae bacterium
AGCATCATCAGGGCAATCCGGGGCGTCAGCCACGCTTCCAGCGCCGCCGCGATGAACAGCAGCGGGATGATCAGGCCCAGCATAATGCGCGCAAAATCCGCCAGCGAAACCATAAACTGCTCGCTCACGGTGCGTCCGGTGGAGGGCGCGGCCATGGCCGCGCCGGCGCGCAACACCACCGCCGTGGCCAGTATGGCGGTGGGGATTTCAATCACCCCATGCGGCAGGATGAACCCGATCACGTAGGCTTCGAGGGGAATGCCGCTATTGACCACCAGCGCCGACACATACCCGGCCAGCACCAGGGTCATGATAATCGGCATGGTGCCCAAAATGCCAAAGGAAAAACCGCCCAGCAGCATGGCCAGCAGCATGGCGCGCGTATTCTGCCACCAGATGGCCAGCACCGGGTGGTAATCGAACAGGGGGTAGGTCTCGTTGAGCAGGGCCACGCGCTGGCTTTCGCTCACCAGCGTGCGCTCCAGCGCCGGGGCGTCCAGCGAGCGCACCAGATCCGCGCCGATCACTACCGATGCGCAGGCCAGCAGCGTCACCAGCAGCGCCGGCAGCCCCAACCCGCGCAGAGTCACCGGGACCTCGTGCAGGTACCAATCCCAGGCTGAGGTGGCGTTGCCCTTGAACTGCCGGACAAACACCCGCCCCAAACTGATCAGGTTGAACGAATCGACTTCGCGGCTGAGGAGTTCCTCACGCCGGAAATGCGCCAGCCCCATGCGCGCCAGCAGCAGGGTCAGCACGGCCACGCCCAGTACCACCCACCACAGGGTGCTGTGGTTTCCCCAGAACATGACCATGCTCTCGCCCTGCACCAGCAGCGCCACGGGGATGATGATAAAGCTGGCCAGCAGGTTGGCCGAGCGCACTGTGGTGGCCTGGGTCGAGACGACCACCGCCGCGGCCACCATCATCACTGCCTGCACCCCGGTGAGCGCGAAGATCTGCGCGGTCAGTTCCAGCTCCGGCAGGGCGATCCCGCGCGCATGGCAGGCCGCCAGGTACACCAGCATGCCCAGGTAGCCCCCTAGCATGGGCAGGGAGGCCGAAGAAATCAGCTTGCCCAGGTACAACTGTCCGTCTTTGAGCGGGCTGTTGAGCAGCGGCTCGATGGTCGAGCGCTCCTTCTCGCCCACGAACGACTCCAGCGCAATCACCAGCGATACTGAGATGGGGAAAAAACCGACGATCATCAGCAGGAACGGAACAATCCGCTCGGCCAAAATTCCCACCCCATACGAACGCAGCAGGTTGAGGATTTGCTCAGCGGCGAAGTTCATCATGAAAGGGAATACAAGCGCCAGGAACAGGATCGGGAACAGGATGCGCCAGTCACGCATCTGGTCGCGTAGTTCGCGCCGGGAAATGATCAGAGCCAGCGAAATGTCACCCAGCATGCGGCGCCTCCTCTCCGGTGTAACGGCTGACGGCTTCGACGTAGGCTTCCTCCAGGTTGCGGGTCATCTCTTCAAACGCCACCAATTGGAAGGACTGCTCCAGCATCTGGTGCAGCAGAAGCGGGTTGCTGTTGAGCGGCTCGTCCACCTGAAAACGGATCCAGGCCTGGCCGCGCTCCATCAGGCGCACCCCACGCGGCAGGTCGGGGGTCCAGTCACCCACCGGGCGGGCAAAGCGCGCGCGGTACTGGCTGGGGCCCAGCAGCTCGCGCTTGAACGCGGCGATGCTGTCCTGGTAGAGGATGCGCCCCTTGCGCACCACGGCCACGCGGTCGCCCAGCATTTCGGCTTCGAACAGGTTGTGGGTGCACAACAGCAGCGCGCGCCCGTCCTTGCTCTGCTGGCGAATCACCTCGCGCACCACCAGCGCGCTTTCCGGGTCCATGGCCGAGGTCGGCTCATCCAGCAGCAGCACGGGCGGGTCGTGGATGAGGGTGCGGATCAGGGCCAGCTTCTGGCGCATGCCTTTGGAATAGGTGCCCAGGCGCTGGTTCACCGCGCCGTCAATGCCGAACTGCTCCAGCATGGCGGCTGCCCGCGCGCGCGTCTTTTTGGGGTCCTGCTGGTACAGGCGGCCAAAAAACGCCAGATATTCCAGCGAAGTCATGCGCCCGTACAGCCCGTGCTGCTCGGTGAGCACGCCCACCCGGGCGCGCACTTCGCGCGGTTGCAGCGCCACGTCATAGCCGGCCACCTGCGCGCTGCCCGAGGTGGGCTTCAATACCGAGGACAACATGCGCACCGTGGTGGTCTTGCCAGAACCGTTTGGGCCAAGAAAAACCAAAACCTGGCCGGGTTGCACGGAAAATGACATTCCAGACACGGCCAGGAAATTTTCAAAACGTTTGGATAACTTGTCTGCAACAATCATAGCCGGCCTTTTCTCCCCTGATTATTTGCGGCATTCGAATTGTTACTGCTGCTTATCGACGGTTCTTAATCGGCTGTGTCCTCCACCGTATCAGCCACTTCGACCGATTCAACGTTTGCGCCAAACCGGTGCCGGACAATCAACAGCAAAACTGCCACGACGGCGATCACCGCCATGAACGTCTGGTTGAAATTGATCCCGCCAACCTGGGCTGCGTCCAGCCGCAGGAATTCCAGCAGAAAACGGCCAACGGGATAGAAAATCATGTAGACCAGGAATACATCGCCGGGGCGAAGGCGCGAGGCGAAACGCCGCCCAAACCACAGCAGGAACGCCATATTGGCCAGGTTCCACAACGATTCGTACAGGAACAGCGGGTGGTAATAGGCCACATTGCGCAGTTCGGGCAGGCGGTGGACTTCGTCAATGTAGATCGCCCACGGCAGGTTGGTCGGCGCGCCGTAGATTTCCTGGTTGACGAAGTTGCCCCAGCGGCCGATGGCCTGCGCCAGTGCCAGCCCGGGGGCAATGATATCGATCCAGCGCAGGAAATTGAGCTTATATTTGCGCGCGTACAGCCACAGCGCTAGCGCGCCGCCGATTACCGCGCCGGGGATGCCCACGCCGCCGTTCCAGATTTTCACCATCTCGATCGGGTTGGTCAGGTACCACATGGTATCCTTGCCGACCGCAACCATTGAAGGCGGCGGGGTGAAGATGTGCCATAGCCGCGCGCCGATAATCCCGGCGATCAACAGCCAGGGCAGCATATCCCACACCAGGTCATTTTTCATTCCCTGCCGCCGAGCATTCCAGTCAGCCACGAATGCGGCAGCCAACGCGCCCAACATAATAATAATTCCGTAATAATGAACTGTGAAATTCCCAATAGAAAACCCAGTTGGCATAAAATCGTTCCTACCCTTCTGATAATTGCGTACTGTCTCTTACTGGTAACCTTCTCCGGAGCGTGCCTGATTGCGCACGTAAAGTATGCGTTGCACTGCAGTGAAATTGGCAAGGATGGCAATAACCCACATCGCGACCATCGGGTAGCCAATCACCAGGCATGGGGCAAGCACCAGGTAGCGCTCCACGCGGGTCATTACCCCAATCTTTACCTGAAAGTTCAAGCCCTCCGCCCGGGCCTTGACGTACGAGACCAGCACCGAGCCGGCCGCCGCCGCGTACACCAGCGCGCATGCCAGCAAATTGCCCTGCGAGATGAAATACAACAACAGGCCGCCCAGGATCACCAGTTCGGAGTAGCGGTCGGTGACGGAATCGACGAACGCGCCAAAACGCGAGTTTTCGCCGCGCAGGCGCGCCATGGTTCCATCCAGCGCATCCACCGGGCCCATCAGCAACACAAGAATGCCGCCCAGGGTAATATTACCGGTGGCGATAAAATATGCGCCAATGGTGTTCCCAATCAGCCCCAAAATGGTCACGGTATTGGGATATAAACCGAGCCGGTTCAGGAAAGCTCCCAACGGATCGAGAATCCCCTTGAAACGCACGCGCAGTACGTCGGTCAGGGTCATCGAATTCTTATCGGCAATGTGTTGCAATGTACCCATCCTTTATTTCATAACGAAAACAAAATAAAATTGTTTCTACTTCCTAACTTTTTGCTAACCTGAGCCGGTATGAGCATTCATCACGCTTTATTTATTTATACCTCATCTTCCTCATCCCTGCCATCCTCATCATC
>CALDSL010000395.1 GCA_937920255.1 uncultured Anaerolineaceae bacterium
CCTTTGGTCCAGTAGGTGGCATTGTGCACCAGCGAGAAGCCCTCGTTGGGGTAATGAAACAGGGGGTGGTCGGGGTCAAACCAGACGATGGAGCGCGAGTTGTTGTCCGGCTCCCACCAGTCTTTCTGGAAGCTGACCCCGCACTGGCTGGTGATATCGCTGATGGGGCCAAGCGCCATCTCGTCCAGATACCAGGTCTCGATGATCACGGCCGTGTCGCGGTTGACCTGGTCGAAGAGGTACTCGAACAGTTCGCCCTGAAAGCCGCTGCGGGCTTCGGCGGCAACGATCACCAGATCCCATTTCTTACCGGAAAGAATTTCCGACTTGAAATTGCCTACCGCGTCGCCTACATCAGTGTACTTGTAGCCTTCGGCGTCCAGCGCGTCGCGCACCCAGCGGGTGAGGTCATAATAGCCGGCGATATCCTCGAATAGCAGGATATTGGCATTCTTAATCATTTCGTCGATATCGGGCTCCGGGGTGGCGGTGGGTGGCTCGGGGGGAAGCGCTTGGGTGGCGGGCGCGGCGGCGATGGGCGGCGGCGGTTGGGTGGGCGGCGCTGCCTGGGCCTGCTGTGCGGCCTGCGTGGCGGCCAGTTCGAGCTGCTCTTTCTGCTGTGCCAGCGAGGTGGCCTGCACCGCCAGCGCAAGCTGGGTGCTTTCCACCTGGGCCAGCGCTTCCCCGGCGGCCTGGGTGGCCTGCCAGTCGGGTTGCTGTTGGGCGGGCGGGGCCTGCGTCGGCTCCGAGCCCATATTCATCGAGAAGTTGCACGCCAGGTTGGCGCAAATCAACACCACCAGACCAATGGATAGGGAAAAACGGCGTGTATGCCGGAAATGCCCGGATGCGTTGCAAGGTTTCATTTGTAACCCCCTGGGAATGGGAAGGGAATCGGGAAAGCTGCTTATGCTCATTATAAAGCATGGAAATGGCCTTTTCAACAATATATTGTTGACGCTACCGGGGATTGCAAAAGTGCAAGTAACCAGCATTCACCTGGAACCCCCATCGCAGGGGTGGGTGTTTCCGGATTGCGACGGCGAAATGTTCGTCGTACGGTTATAGCGAAAGGAGAAAGAGACCGATGACAGAAAAAACGACGTGGAAACCGCATACCACCCACGGCAAGCTGGACAGTAAGGAACGTGATGAACTGCCCGACAGCGTATTTGCTTTCCCAAAGCAGCGCAAAGAACCGCTCACCGACGCGTCACATGTGAGAAACGCACTGGCGCGTTTTGACCAGGTGGAGGACGTCAGCGATGCTGACCGCGAACTGGCATTTGCCAATATTCTTAATGCCGCCAAACATTTTGATGTCGAGGTGGAAGAGAGAAGCTGGAGAGACCTGGGAAAACGGCCGCATACGAAGAATCCCACAAAAGATTGAGACCGGGTAGGGGAACGATCCCAGCATTTTGATTTTGGGGTATTGACAATGCGCTCTCTATATCGTAAAATTACGATCATCGTAAAAATGCGATATAGGGAGCGCGTTTATGGCGAAAGAAATGTCAATTGTTCAAGATCTCAGCGAAAAGGAACTGCGGCTGGCGCAGATGTTCAAGGCGCTGGGCAACCCCATCCGGTTCCGCATGATGCATTTTCTGGCCGAAAACCGGATGTGCATTACCGGGGATCTGGTGGCTTTTACCAACCTGGCGCAATCCACGGTGAGCCAGCATCTCAAAGTGCTGCGCGAAGCCGGGCTAATCGAAGGCGAAATTGAAGGTCCAGCCACCTGCTACTGCGTGAGCGAGGAAGGGCTACGGTTTTTGAAAGATGAGATTGCCCGGTGGCTGCCCAACTGCTGCGCGGTAGAAGATACGGCGAGCGGCTGCTCCTGCTCGCCAGCATAAATCCATTCAGCACCGCAAACCGCGGTACATTCAGGAAAGTGAGAAAAATCATGGCTATGACACAAGCTTCTTCAGAATATTTCCAGCGCAACGCCGGGAGTTGGGATGCGATCAGCGCCAGATATTTTGGCCCGGCGGTTCGCGAAGCAGCCATTGCGAAAGCATTTTTACGCCCGGAGATGGTGGTCGCCGACATCGGTTCGGGGACCGGGTTTGTGGCGGCCGGGCTGGCGCTGCTGGCGCGGCGCGTGCATGTGGTGGACGGTTCGGCCGAGATGCTGGACGTGGCGCGGGACAACCTGAGCGCTTTTGACAACGTCGAATATCACCTGGCGGATGGGCAGTCGCTGCCCTTTGCCGAGAAAAGTCTTGATGCGATATTCGCGAACATGTACCTGCACCACACCGTTGACCCACTGGCGGCACTCACAGAGATGGCGCGGGTGCTGCGCCCGGGCGGCCGTCTGGTGATCACCGACATGGACGCGCACCCTTACGCCTGGTTGAAAGAGGAAATGGCGGATGTATGGCAGGGGTTCGCGCGCGAAGATGTGCGCGGCTGGCTGCGCCAGGCCGGTCTTGTTAATGTGATTGTAGACAGCACCGGGCAAAGCTGCTGCGCCGAATGTTCCAGTGAGACGCTGGCGGACGAGCAGGGGCGCGAAGCGAAGATCAGCGTCTTTGTGGCCACGGGCACGCGGCGGTTGGAAATGCGCGGCGCGGTGCGGCAGAATTACGCCGAACTGGCGCGGACAGGCGCAACTTGCGGATGCAGCTCGGGCGCAGAAAGCACGGGTAACTGCTGCGCAAGTTCCAGCAGCGAAAGCACGTGCTGCGGCGGACCGGGCCAGGAACCGGCTGCGGTAGAGAAGGGTTACAATAGCGCCGAATTGGAGGCAGTTCCGGGTGAGGCAGCCGACTTTTCGCTCGGCTGTGGCAATCCGCTGGCGCTGGCCAACCTCAAACCTGGGGAAGTTGTGCTGGATATCGGCAGCGGCGGCGGGCTGGATGCGTTTCTGGCCGCCGAGCGGGTCGGCCCGGGCGGGCGGGTGATCGGCGTGGATATGACCACCGAGATGCTGGAGCGGGCGCGGGCAAGCGCGCAGCGCAGCGGCATTCGAAACGTGGAATTCCGCCAGGGATACGCGGAAGAACTCCCGGTGGAAGATGCGAGCGTGGACGTGATCCTTTCGAACTGCGTCGTCAATCTGGTGGAAGACAAAGAGCGGGTCTTCCGCGAGGCCTTCCGGGTGCTAAAACCCGGCGGCCGGCTGGAAGTGAGCGATATCGTCACGTCGGGTAGCCTGCCGGGCGAACTTCAGGAGGACGCACAGAGCTGGGCGGCGTGCGTCACCGGGGCGCTGCCTGAGAAGGAATACCTGGATCTGATCCGCCAGGCCGGGTTTGAAAAAGTGGTCGCGCGCGGTAGCGGCGGCGCGGACCAGGCCGGCGGTGTGGCCGTATACAGCCTGCACGTCTCGGCCGAAAAACCGCGGACTGGGGCGGGGGCATCTGACTGCGCGTGTGGGAGCGGGTGCTGCGGGTAGCCGGCTAAGAGCCTGAAACTGGCCGGGATGGGCGCGGATTAATCGCGGTAGGGGGGAATGGTGCGGATCTTCATGCTTACCGGCGTGGATCGTTTGCGCACGGTGCGCAACCCCTCGCGCAGCACCTGGCCCAACATCTTTGCCGGCGAAGACAGGCTGATCTCCAGCCCGGTCTTGCCGTCGGTGGCGGAGGAGGCGATCCACACCGCCTTGTTGGCAGGGGCATCCACCGGGCGGGCCAACATGCGCACCACCGTGGGAAAAACGTTGAGGCGCTGTTCGCACCCGGCGATGACTACAACGTCGGTGAGCAAATCGGTTAGCACCATGCCGGGGTTAAAGGCGAACACGCCCGCGCCGCTCGCTTTGGTTTCTTCGGCCAGCGCGCGGGTAAACGCGCGCACCCAGGCCTTGCTGGAACCATAGGCATTCTGCCAGGGCAGCGGCCCCTTGTAGCCGCGCCCTAGCAGGTTGATCAGCTTGCCGGAGCGCTGGGCGGTGAAGTGCAGCATGGCAACGCGCGAACCGTAATAGGTTCCGAGGATGTTGGTTTGCACCAGGCGAGTGAACTCGGCGGGGTCGAGGTCGAGGGTGGGGCCGTAGGGCCCGGCGATGCCGGCGTTGTTGACCCAGATGTCGAGGTGGCCGAACTGCTCCAGCGCCAGAGTGGCCAGCGACTGCACCTGCTGGCGGTCGGCTACGTCCACGGACAGGCCGGCGGCGCGGCCGCCGGCGGATGCGATCTGCTGGACGGCTGCATCGAGCGCGCTTTGCGAGCGCGACGCCAGCACCACCGCCGCGCCTTCGCGCGCGTATGCGCGGGCGATGGCCAATCCGATGCCACGCGTGCCGCCGGTGATGACGGCAACCTTTTCGGTTAAGATACCCATAAATGCGGACTCCTGTTTGCAGGGCAAGCTTCTCGTTTGGGTGTCTCTTTGTAAGACACCGCGCCTTGAACGGTCATCGTACAAACGCAAGATCTGTTGTGTACTGTAAAGGCGCACCATGACATGATTGAAAAATCGTACCCATCTTTCGGCTTCATCTCTGTTCTGTTGGAAATCGATCGGTCTTTGTAGGGGCGGACCCACGTGTCCGCCCGCCACTGCCATTGCCCTTTGACGCCGTGATAGGTATAAAGATGGATCGGAAAACAGGATTTATGCCTACATATGCTCATTACGACCATACTTCTAGCGGGCGGACACGTGGGTCCGCCCCTACGAATCGAATTTGGCCTGTATCAGACGCAGTGTGGCTGGTTTTTACCAGGCGTTGCGGTGGATGCGCGCGGGGTTGAAGCGGTCGACCTGGGGCAGCGGGGCGGCGGCATGGCCGATGGCAGCCAGGCCCAGCGGCATGATGAAGGATGGCAGGCGCATCAGCTCGCGGATGCTCTTGAGCCGCTGTTCGGACGGGTAGATGGCGACCCATACCGAGCCCAGGCCCACGGCGCGGGCGGCCACCAGAAGGTTCTCCATCGCCGCCGAGCAGTCGCTGACCCAATGGCCGGGGCAGGTTTCGAGTGTGACATCGGCGCAGACGATGACTGCCAGCGGGGCCTGGAGCAGCATCTGCGCGTAGGGGTGAACG
>CALDSL010000396.1 GCA_937920255.1 uncultured Anaerolineaceae bacterium
TTGCGCAGCCGCTCCAGCAGGCTGGCCAGGCGCGCGGGCGTGCCTTCGGCCAGCACTTCCACGCTGCCGTCACCCAGGTTGCGCACCCAGCCGGTGAGGCCCAGTGCATTGGCGTGCTCGTAGACAAAAACGCGGAAACCCACGCCCTGCACCCTGCCCTGAACCACAGCTCGCAGTTGTTCGGTGTGTTCGCTCATGACTCATGTACCTCACGAGAAGCCTTTCCGCGCGCGGATCG
Source organism: uncultured Anaerolineaceae bacterium (assembly GCA_937920255.1). GTDB lineage: Bacteria > Chloroflexota > Anaerolineae > Anaerolineales > Anaerolineaceae > CALDSL01. The sequence goes on from CALDSL010000396.1 coordinate 239, forward strand.
CAGCCCGCCCGACAGGGCAAAGATCAGGGGAAGTAGCACCAGCAGCGCCAGCAGGATGATGTAGGGCAGCAGATTGCCAAAGATCAGCCCGGCCATATCCATGCCCAGGCTCTCCTGCCGCCAACGGTACTCGAGCTCATTCAGGCTCACATTCCAGGCGCTCTGCGGCCCTTCTTCGCAGCCCACGCCGTCGGCGTAGATCTGCATCAATTCGCCCAAACCGGACGTGCCGTATTTCTGGTGCAGGAAGCGCACGAAAGATGCCGACTGAGCGTACGACAGGAACGCCGCGGATGCCTCGCGCGGGAAGGGGCCGCACAACTGCGACATGGTGATCAGCGAGGTATTCTGCGCAGCGTTATCCAGCACCGACTGGTAATCCGGGTTGGGATATAGCTCGGCCAGCGAAGCAGTGCCCTCCAGCAGCCACACAGGAATTTGTGCGTAGCCATCACCGGCCAGGGCATACTCGAAAATATGAGCCAGCTCATGCGGGATTTGGCGTTCCAGCTCGAGCACTTCTTCCGGGCCAGGTGGCACCGAAACGACAATCGTGCTCAGGGCCGGGCTGGCATGGCCCACCGCCCAGGCGGAGGTGGACAATTGCAACGCCTGTTGAAAATCTTCCACGCTGGAATAGACGAAAATACGCACCCGATCGTCAATCGTGCCGGGTAGGTAGCTCTGCGCGCGCCGCAAGCCCTGCTCAGCGGTGTTGAGCACCTGCTGCCCAAACGCGATGTCGCGCTCGTACCAGTGCACTTCAAACCGCTCGCTTTCGAGCTGCTCCCACTCGAAGCGGTTGTCATCGTAGACGAAGGTCTTCTCTGGGCTGGTGTACTCGTTGCCGTCCTGGTCGACCACCCGAAACCAGAAGGTGACCGGGGTAAACGCCGGCAGCGGCTTTTCCGCCAGGTCATAGATATACACGATCCCGCCGTCGCCATCCGGTTCCACCTGTTCCACCCGGGCAGACGCGCCCTGCGGCTGAAGAAACAGGTTCACTTCGCGCCATGCATCTGCCGGCTCGATCTGCGCCTGGAATGTGGCCTGCTGGCCATAATCGTAAAACACGTTGCCCACGGTGATTTCCACCGCGTAGGCGGCAGCCGCCGGCGCGGCGCCAAGCAGCAGGTTGGCTAGCAGCAGCAAAACCATCATCCACAGGCGCGGGAGCATTTTTTTATGGGCGTGCATGTTGGGGTGGGTAGGCCTCTTTGGCGTGAGAGCCGGATGATGACCGGCTCTCTTCGAATGGGTGACTATTTATTGGTTGCAAGCTGCATGCCTGCGCGCGGCTGGAACTAGTTGAGCCGCGTCTTCCCGCCGTCCTCTTCGTCCTCATCCTCATCGAGCGGTTCGAAATCAAACATATCCAGCACTTCGAATTCCTCGGTGAACTCAAGATTCTCGAGCGCGCTTTCAATGTAATCGGCCAGGTCCTCGTCCTCGGTCAGTTCCAACTCGTTTTCGAGCACCGCGCGCACTTCCTCGCCGCCGATCTGCGACAGCGACCAGATGGCCGCGGCGTACACATCTTCATCCAACTCGGGAGATTGGCCAATCAGGTTGATCAGCATTTCTCGCGCTGCGGCCAGTTCGAGCTGTCCGGCAGCGCGCACCGCCTCGGCCTGCACGCGCGGCTCATCATGGTCCAGTGTGCTTAGCACCGCTTGTTCCCAACGCGGGTCCGCCGAGCGTCCCATGGCATACAGCGCCGATGTCATCCACTCCAGGTCGCCGTTATCAAACCCGGCCTGGATCAGCGGCTGCACTTCCTCACGCCCCGAGAACCCCAGCGATTCGAGCGCGCGCCGGCGTACCAGGGCGGTATCCGGCCCGGAGGCCACGCGCAGCAGATCTTCCACCACCTGCTGGTGCAGCGGCTGCGGAATCTCTTCCAGCTCGCCCAGGTAGACGAACATGCCCAGCGCCGAAGCAGCCGCCGAGCGCACGGTGGCATCCGGGTCGTTGTCCATCATCTGCGTAAACGTCTGGGCCAGCGCATTCTCCGGTTCTTCCCACAACATGCGCACGGCGATCACGCGCACGCCCGGCTCGCTGTCGCTGAGCGCAAAGCGGTTGAAGTCCTTGAAGGACACCGTCAGATCTGAGTCGTTCAGTTCCTCCAGATCTTCCAGCAGCGCTACGCGCCGGGCAGGGTTTACCTGCAGCCAGATTTTCTTCACCTGGTCCAGCTCCTCTTTGCTGATATCCGAAAAGCGGCGCAGGTACGAAGGTGGAAACATTTTGCTCTCATCCAGGAGAGCATCGATCACCATTTGAAACGGGACGTTCTGTTTTTTTCCGGCCGGCATACTGGTTTACCTCGCGCTTATGGGAGTTGGATCGGCCGCAGGATATCCTGCGTGGTGATGTAGATCATCAACAGCAGCAGGGCGGCAAAGCCGATCAGGTGGACGATATTTTCGTACTTGGCTGGTACGCGGCGGCGGAAGAGAATTTCCGGCAGCACGAACAGGATGCGCCCGCCGTCCAGCGCGGGGATGGGCAGCAGGTTGGTTATGCCCAGCGCCACCGAAATGGTGGCCAGCAGCGCCAGCCGGTTAAGGATGAACGCCGAGGGCTGCTGTGGCGCCGCGGCGGCATTCTCCATATCGCGCTCGCGGTTCTGGTCGTAGATGGTGAAGATGCCCACCGGCCCGACCATGCGCGCTTCCTCCGGGGCCACCTGCCCGCGGATCAACTGGCCGGGGAGGGAGATCAGCGCTTCCACCTGGTCCCAGGTGACCTGGGCGGCGACCGGCAGGGTGCGGAACCACGATACCGGCACCGTCGGGTTGCCAAGCGTAATGCCCAACGCGCCCTGTCCCTCGGGTGGGTCCACGCGCGGCGTGGCGGCGATATCCAGGGTCTGGCCATCGCGCTCCACCGTGATGGTTACCTCGTTGCCCACCTGCTCGCGGATCATGGCCGACAGGTTCTCGATGTCAGTCACCGGCGCGCCGTTGACAGCCCGCACCACGTCGCCCACCTGCAGACCGGCCTGCTCGGCCGGGGTGCCTTCCACCACGCTCATAATCTGCACTTTGCTGGTGTCGGGCGCGCCCAGGCTGGTGAACAGAAGGCTGAACAGCAGGATGCCGGTGACGATGTTGACCGTCGAGCCGCCCAGCAGCACCGCCAGCCGCTTCCACGGGTTGGCGGCCGCCAGCCCGCCGGGAACGTCGGGGTCATTTTCGCCCTTGGGGCGCACAAAACCGCCCAGCGGGATCCAGTTGAGTGTAAACTCGGTGCCGCCCCAGGTGAACAGGCGCGCGATGCGCGGGGGAAAGCCGATCCCGAACTCTTCCACTTCAATATTCATTAATTTGGCAATCAACAAGTGACCGAGCTCGTGCAGGACGATCAGCACGCCCAGCGCGATCACGAATTCGAGAATAGACAAAATCATCTTCCGCCTCAACCTCTCGCATGCCATGAACGCATGGCATTTTGTACAATTTTTTGTATTATATCCGTTTTCCAGGCCGTCTGCAAAAGCCTGGATAAGATTTGGAGAACAGAATCACGCACCGTCCCGGTGTTCCTTCGGGACGGTGCGTGATTCTGTTCTTTTTATTATCCTTCACGATTGAAATGGTTAAGAATCCACCAATCTCGCGGGGCCGCCCGGAGTGGCGGTGAGCACGCGCTCCACGCCAGGCAGCGCCCCCAGCGCGGCAGCGACCCATTCCTGGTGCTCAGATAGGGTCAGCACGTGCACATTCGGTCCGGCGTCCAGCGTATAGCACACCGGGCGGCCGGCAGCGCGCCACGCCTGCACCGCTTTCATAATCGCCAGCGAGGCTGGCTCCCAGTAGAACAGCGCCGGGCGCGAGGTCATCATCACCGCGTGCATCAGGTTGCTGTCCTGCTCGACAATCTCAGCGAAGGCCGCAAAGTCACGCTCCAGAATCGCGCGGCGGCACTCCGCCAGCCGGCGGCCGGCGTCGGCCACGCGCGCCGCCTGCAGCGGGCTGGTGCCGGCCAGCGCGTGACCCTCGCTCGACCCCACCGGTTTATGCCCCGCGGCGGCTACCGCCACGCAGTCCACCAGATCCCAGTATCCCGGTGGGGCCACCTGGAAGGCGTACGAATTGGCATCGTCGCTGCCCACCTGCCACTCGACAAACCCGCCCGGCACCGAGCGCGACGCCGACCCCGACCCCAGCCGCGCCAGCCGCGAAAGCTCCGGCTCGGAGAGGTCCAGCCCCGCCGCGTGGGACGCGGCCAGGCTCAGCGCCGCGAACGCCGCCGCCGATGAGGCGATCCCCGCGCCGGTGGGGAAATTGTTCTCGCTCACCACGCGCGCGAACAACCGCAACCCGGCCATCCCGCGCACGATCTCCAAAAAGCGGCGCACCCGCTCCAGCGCCGGCCCGGACTGCTCCGAGCCGTTCAGCCGCAGGCTGTCGGCCGGCAGGGCGGGGTCAAAGGTGACCGTGGTGCGCGCGTGCAGACCGTCCAGGTTCATCGAGATGGAACCGTTGGAGGGCAGACGCAGCGCATCGTCGCGGTTGCCCCAATATTTGATAAA
>CALDSL010000397.1 GCA_937920255.1 uncultured Anaerolineaceae bacterium
CATCCTGTACGGCGAAGAGGGCTACCTGGCCCACGCCAACCATTACCTCGACCCGACGATGTGCCGCATTGAAAAAGACCCCGAAGATCTGGTCAGCGCCCACGTGCGCTACCACCGCGCCATCCGCCTGCTGCGCGCCACGCCCGCGCACGACCTGAACACATTCCAGGATCTGCTGCGCGATCACGTCAATTACCGCTTTTCCATCTGCAATCACGGTATCTTCGGCGCGCCGCTCGACCGCGAGAAAACCATCACCTCGGTCATTATGGATTTGACCGAACGCAAGCTGTGGGCGGCGTGGGGAAACCCGTGTGAGAATGAGTATTTCGCTTACACACTGAACTGTTAATCGTGTCATTTTGATTTGATTTCATCGCCATGTTATGGTAGATTATTGTTGATGTAGTTTATTTATATTGCCGGCTTACTAGGAGACCTATGGAGACACAATCGCAAGCAAAAAATCGGAATTACATCATCACCGACCCGCCCGTCGTGGACCGCATGTTTGGTTCCACCCGTTGGGCCTGGGTGTGGCTGATCCCGCGCCTGTACATCGGCTACACCTGGCTTGATTCAGGCCTGGGCAAGATCGGCAACCCGGCCTGGATGCAGACCGGCGAAGCGCTGCGCGGTTTTTGGACCAACGCGGTGCGCATCCCGGATGCGCCCGCCCGCCCGGCCATCGCGTTTGACTGGTACCGCAATTTCATCCAGTCGATGCTGGACGCGCAGGCCTACACCTGGTTTGGCAAGCTGGTGCCCATCGCCGAAGTTCTGGTGGGCATCGCGCTGCTGCTGGGCGCGTTCGTGGGCGTCGCCGCGTTCTTTGGCGCGTTTATGAACTGGAACTTTATGATGGCCGGTACGGCAAGCATCAACCCGCTGATGTTTGCCATCACCATCCTGCTCATCCTGGCCTGGAAAAACGCCGGCTGGGTCGGCCTTGACCGCTGGCTGCTGCCCTTGCTGGGTACGCCCTGGCGCCCTGGGCGCGTATTCTCAGAACGGGAAGTGGAAAGCGCGCGGCGCACGTAACCCCATCACGGAGTGTTGCCTTCTTCAATCTACGCGCCGGGACGCTCAGGCAACACACCAATTCGCCTGGGCCGCGCAACTTTTTTGCGCCCGGCGCGTATATCTTTATGAAGGAGATGGAACCATGCAAAACAAACGTTTGACCCGTAGTGTTTCGAACAAGATGATCGGCGGCGTGTGCGCCGGTTTGGCTGAATATTTCAGCATTGACCCGACCATCGTGCGCCTGATCTTTGCCGGGTTGGTGATCCTGTACGGCCAGGGGCTGCTTCTGTACCTGATCCTGTGGATTGTGATGCCAGAGGAAAAGACCAGCACACCGCCCACCGACCCGTATTCGCGGACGGAAACCTACCACCCGCCGGCCACAACCACCACGACCCCCCCGCCCCAGGAGCCGATTCCCCCCGCGGATGACTTCACCCAGCCCGGGTCGTAATCACGCCTGGAAAACACCCCGCCCCGACCGAGTCTCATGGTCGGGGCGGATTATTTAACTGTGGGGAAAAAGCGTTAACACGAATAAAGAGTCGAATGGGACGAATAGCACGAATAGAACATAAAAATATTTAGAAAGCTTTATTCGTGCCATTCGTGAAAATTCGGCTTTTACATCGCCCTGGGGTTTGTGATTAAGCTTTTATGCGTTTTTTATATCCCGATGCTGACGAAATACAGGTCGATCAGGATGATCAGCACGCCCCAAACGGTGCCGAGCAGGGCGCCGGCGAGCACGTCGCGCGGGTAATGCGCGCCGACGTACATGCGCGTCAGCCCCACCAGCGCCGCCACCGCGTACAGCGCAAACGCCCCAAACGGCGTGAACTCCAAGGAGCGCATCAAAAATGAGGCCAGGAAGAACACCTGCGACGTGTGCCCGCTGGGAAATGACAGCCCCGACTCGCGCCAGCCGATCACGCGCGCGTCTTCCAGCTGCACGTACGGCCTTGACCGATCGGTGATGGCCTTCACCAGTTCCACCATCAGCCACAAGGTCAGCGTTCCCAGCACCAGTTCCACCGCCAGCCGCCGCCAGCCGAGCAGGTATAACACCCCCGACCCGGCCAGCACCACCACGCCATTGCCAAGCTGGGTCAAGACCCACATCACCCGGTCCAGCCAGGCGGGACGGTACCCGCGCA
>CALDSL010000398.1 GCA_937920255.1 uncultured Anaerolineaceae bacterium
GGTGGATGAGCGCCAGATCATCGAAAAACACAACCGGGCCGCGAAGCGGCTGCTGACAGGTTAAGCGTTCCTTGCGCAATCGATCCGAACCATGTCTTGCAAGAAAGGCAGCAACCAATGAGTAAAGCTCCGATCTGGCAGTACGATTCCCGCCCGCTGGTCGACTGCGCCATGGGGCGCGTACCCGCTGATATGGTCATCCGCAACGGCCGCTGGGTGTGCGTGCAGAGCGGCGAGATCATCCACCACACCGATATCGCCATCAAGGGCGAGCGTATCGCCTACGTCGGCCCGGACGCCAGCCATACCATCGGCAAAGATACCGTCATCCTGGACGCCGCCGACCGCTATCTGGTGCCCGGCCTGCTGGATGCCCACATGCACGTCGAATCGGGAATGCTGACGGTCACCGAATTTGTGCGCGCGGTTGCGCCGCACGGCACCACCGCCATGTTCGTCGACCCGCACGAGATCGCCAACATCTTTGGCCTGAAGGGCGTGCGCATGATGCTGGACGAAGCCCTGCTCCAGCCGGTGCACGTTTTTGTGCAAATGCCGTCCTGCATCCCCTCGGCGCCCGGGCTCGAAACCGCCGGAGCGGAAGTCGGGCCGCGGGAAGTGGCCGAAGCCATGCAGTGGGAGGGCATCATCGGCCTGGGTGAGATGATGGATTTCCCCGGCGTGTACCAGTCGGGCGAAAAAGTGCACGCGGAAATGGATGAAACCCGCCGCGCCGGTAAGGTGATCGGCGGGCATTACGCCTCGCCGGATTTGGGGCTGCCGTTTTACGGCTACGCCGCCGGTGGCCCGGAAGACGACCACGAGGGCACGCGGCTGGAAGATGCTATCCTGCGCGCTCGCCAGGGCATGAAGGTGATGATGCGCTTTGGCTCGGCCTGGCACGATGTGGCCACCCAGGTCAAGGCCGTCACGGAGCAGGGCCTCGACCCGCGCCGCTTCATCTTATGTACCGACGACGTGCATTCGCAGACGCTGGTATCGCAGGGACACATGGACCGCGTGGTGCGCCACGCCATCGCCCAGGGCCTCAACCCGGTCACGGCGGTGCAGATGGCCACCATCAACGCCGCCGACCATTTTGGCGTTTCGCGCCACATGGGCATGATTGCCCCTGGCCGTTTTGCCGACGTGGTGCTGGTGGATGATTTGGTGGATTTCTACGCCGAAGTGGTCATCGCCCGGGGTCAGGTGATTGCTGAAAAGGGCGGCATGATCGTCGATCTACCGCAGGTGTCGTACCCGGAGTGGGTCCAAAATTCCGTCCACCTCAAACGCCCGCTCGAGCCCGCCGATTTTCGCCTGCTCTCGGAGAGAAAACAGGTGACTGCCAACGTGATCGGGGTGATCGAAAACCAGGCGCCAACGCGGCATCTGCGCATGGACGTTACGGCGCAGGATGGTGAGGTGAAGGCTGATTTGAACCGCGACCTGGCCAAAATCGCCCTGGTCGAGCGCCACCGCGGTACCGGGGAAGTGCGCGTGGGGCTGGTGAACGGTTTTGGGTTGGAACATCCGTGCGCCATCGCCACCACCGTGGCGCACGACAGCCACCAGATGATCGTGGTCGGCACCGACGACAGTGATATGGCCCTGGCGGCCAACACGCTGGCGCGATGCGGCGGCGGGCAGGTGGTTGTGCTGCGCGGCGAGGTGGTTGGCATGGTCAACCTGCCGATTGGTGGTCTGATGTCCAACGAACCCGCCGATCTCGTCGCCCAGAAGGCCGGGACGGTGTTGACCGGTTTCCAGGCTTGCGGCAGCCGGCTGAACAACCCCAACATGCAGCTCAGCCTGCTCGGGCTGGTGGTGATCCCATCCCTGCGCATCTCAGACCGCGGTCTGGTGGACGTCAACCAGTTTACGTTTATTCCGGTGCTCGAGTAATTTGATTTTTGGGAGGAACTCGCATGAGCGCGACCCGCAAACATGGAAACCCACAAGCGCACCCATTTCAACGCCTGCAGGTCGAACTGGCTGCGCTGATCGCTGAAACCCTGCCCGGCGAGCGCCTGCCGGCCGAGCCGGACCTGGCCCGCCGCCTGGGCGTATCGCGCGCCACCCTGCGCGAAGCCATGCGCTCCTTCGAAGGCCAGGGGATGATCCGCCGCCGGCAAGGGGTGGGAACGTTTGTCGTCGGCCAGGCGCCGGTGATGGACACCGGCCTGGAAGTGCTGGAAAGCATCGAGACCATGGCGCACAAGATCGGGCTGGACGTCTCGATGGGCGCGCTGCGTATCAACCAGGTGAAAGCCGATGAAACCCAGGCCCGGATGCTGGAGGTGGAACCGGGCAGCGAGGTGGTCAAAGTATCGCGCGTGATTTTGGCTGACAACCGCCCGGTGGCTTATCTGGTCGATATCCTGCCGGCCGACATTCTCTCAGCCGAAGAACTGCAAACCGGCTTCACCGGCTCGGTGCTCGACTTCCTTCTGCGGCGCGGCAGCCCGGAACTGACGCGCTCGATGGCCGAGATCCGCGCCGTGGCCGCCGCGGGAGATATTCCACGCGCGCTGGAAATCCAGCGCGGTGATGTGCTGCTGCAGTTGGTGGCCCAACTCTACACTCCGGCAAACCGCGTGGTCGCCTATTCGCTAAGTTATTACCTGCCCGGGTATTTCAGTTTCCGGGTGCTGCGCAAGGTTGGAGAACCAGTATTAGGTTAATTGATGGAGGGAATGAAACCAATGACAACCAGTGAAATTACCGCCAAAATTCAGGAACGCGTCGAAGCTTCGCGAGAGCAGATTATCAAATTCATGCGCGAGATTTGCGCCATCCCCAGCATGACCTCGCAAATCGGGCCGGTGGGGGAACGGATTGCTCAGGAAATGCGCGCCCTGGGTTTTGATGAGGTGCGCTTTGACAAAATGGGCAACATCCTCGGGCGCGTGGGGAACGGCCCCAAGGTGATCGTATTTGACTCGCATATCGACACGGTCGGTGTGGGTGACCCGGCTTCGTGGCAGTGGGACCCGTTCGAGGGCAAGATCGAAGACGGCGTCCTGTATGCGCGCGGCGCGTGCGACGAGAAGGGCAGCACCCCCGGCATGGTATATGGCATGGCCTTCGCCCGCGACCTGGGCCTGCTGGACGGCTGGACCGCCTATTACTTCGGCAACATGGAAGAATGGTGTGACGGCATCGCCCCCAACACCTTCGTCGAAGTGGACCCCAAAGTGCGGCCGGATTACGTGGTCATCGGCGAGCCGACCCGCATGAACGTCTACCGCGGGCACAAAGGCCGCATCGAGTTGAAGGTCACCGCCAAAGGCAAGAGCGCCCACGCCGCCAGCAACCACCTGGGCGACAACGCTGTGTACAAACTGCTGCCGGTGATTGAAGGCCTGCGCGACCTGGAGCCCAAACTCGGCGACCACCCCTTCCTGGGGCACGGCAAGATTACCCTCAGCGATCTCAAGGTCAGCACCGCCAGCATCAACGCCGTGCCGGATGAGGCCGTCATCTACATCGACCGGCGCATGACCTTTGGCGAGACCAAAGAAGAAGCGGTCGAGCAGGTGCGCGCGCTGATCCCCGAGAAAGACCGCGACAGCGTGACGGTGGAAGAACTCTTCTACGACGAGCCCTCGTACACCGGTTTCGTCTTCCCGGTGGACAAGTACTTCCCGGCCTGGGCGCTGGAAGAGAACCACCCGCTGGTACAGGCGGGACAGACCACGCGCCAATTGATCGGCCTGCCGGATGCCCCCAGCGGCAAGTGGGATTTCAGCACCAACGGCATCTACTGGGCTGGCAAGGCTGGCATAGACAGCATCGGCTTTGGCCCGGGCGACGAGCGCGTGGCCCACGCCGTGCTGGAATGCGTTTCGCTGGATGATGTGGTCAAGGCCACCGAATTCTACGCCCTGCTGCCAGGTGTGCTCAAAGAACAGGGCGCGGCTTAGTCGATCACCGGGGTTTCTACCGGATTCATTCCATTGTATTGAGGAGTTGGAAACATGCAAACATTTCTGCACGGCCGTGATTTGATCGGGGACCTCGACTTCAGCAAAGA
>CALDSL010000399.1 GCA_937920255.1 uncultured Anaerolineaceae bacterium
CAACTAACACGACTTAATGAGACTCTAGTGGTATGACTTTATGAGACTCAACAGGAATATTGATCCTAAATAATTGGGAAATCTTCAAAATCTATTTTCCGGATCAGGCATGGATTAGTTCTAAAATTGACGAAATGGGAAATTGTCGTAATCTTGTTGCTCATAACAGTGTTTTAGGAGAACATGAACGAGATGTAATAAGGATACATTTTCGAAGCATTACTATGCAATTAAGTGGCTATATGAAAAAATGATAGGGATTTTCTTGGTTCCCAATTATCCGTGGTAGATAACCCAAAGCCGGTAGCGTTATGCGGACCTCGTAAAACAACAAACAAATACCCTAAGCCCCGTCGGATGTACGGCGGGGCCATTAACCCTATTTATGATATAAGCAAAATTGCTGAGCGTGATTTTGGTTCTAACAGTCCAGCACCGATTTGTCTACCCCAAACGCCAGCATTAGTAAGATCTTTTCGACAACCTCCTTTGAACATTCCAATCAGTGCTGCATGTTCACCCTTCTCTTCCTAGCAGAACCGGTAGTCGCGCTCGCTTTTCAGCCGCAGGACCGCTGGCTTATGCGAACGTATTTCCGTCTTCTTCTTATTTGATAACTCGGTTCGCTTGCCGTGCCGTACCCTTCGACAGGCTCAGGGTACTTGTTTATCATTTTGCGTGGCCCACAACGTGCGACCGGTTTTTTTAGCAGGCAATGTTGCCATTTCTGGCGGACCAGCCGGTAGATTTCAAACAGTACGATGAGTATCCGCAGGCCGCCCAGAGTGTCACGGATCAAGTGGATTGTATCACCCCGTTCTTTGGGATCATAGCAGCCCATTCGATCGTCCGTTGAATATGATGGAGTTGTAAACTATGGACTGGGGACACACCACATTCGAATAACACGGTTATCAAATATGTAAAACCGCCGAAGCCTACGATTTGATCCGAATCAATATATAATTCTGGATAGATTCTTCCAACAAATATTGTTACACCGAAATATCTCCCTGGTTCATCGACCCCACCAATCCTTATCTACATCCCCATAGAGGCCCGCAATGAACATCAAGGAAATTTTCTCGAAAGCTGGTTCATTTTCCAGTGTTATCGGCTTTATCATTTTGCTGTTTGTCTGGAATGCCATCAACGACGTATACGTCACGACGCTTTCAAACCTGCCAGGTGTCGGTTACGCGCTGCTTCCCTGGGTACTGAAACTCCTGGTCGGACCTGTTCTTTTGGCTGCTGTCTATGGCGGGATATACGAACGCCAAACAACCCAAAACGAGCTGGAGCGAAAAAATTTCTTTCAAATCATCCAAGCCCATCTTTTGCGCTTTCTTGGCGCAAATATTCTTTCCATACTTCTTTTGTACATTGCCCTCATCGCTGCGGTGATAATTGCTGGTGAAGAAGCATCCAGCCTGTCGAATAACAATCTTTTACCGGCCATCCTGTCGGCATTTTCCTCAACGCTGACGCTCTTCTGGTTTTCTGCCCTCGTGGTCGAACCAAAACTGTTGCGCAGTTTGGCCCACGCCGTGAAGACAATGCTGTTCACACCTGCGGCGTTAATCATTGGATTGATCTGGTTTGCTTTTGTGCTTGCCGATGACCTTGTGTTTGGCTTCCCCAAAGATCAGATGCCGCTCGCGATCAACCTCGGGCGGGCGGGTGTCTTCGCGCTGCTCAAAGTCCTGGCAGTGATGTTCTTGCTGGTTATCTACAACCACAAATGGGGTAACCAGATCCTGAGCAGGCGAGCTGCGGAAGATCTGAATGACGACTCCAAATCGCATGCCGGCGAAGGGCTGGCAAAAGCCGGCCTTGGGTTTGCCTTCTTCTCATTTATCCCTTTTCTGCACCTGGTCGCTCTGATCCTGGGGCTGGCGAGCTTGAAACGCCGGCATGGGTTCATTCTGAAAGCTGCCATCGCGGCCTGGACCGGCGGTTTCTTCACGATTCTGTACGCGCTGCTTGTTGTTGGTTACTTTGTGGGCCAAACAAGCACTGTCCGTATGCCAGACTATACCTTCCTGGCCAGTGCCAATGAGGAAGCCCGTCCATACGCCGACCTCTTGGGGCAAGGCTCCTTCGTAGATGTAGTTGCACAGCTAGGGGATCCTTCCGCGGTGAACCCCGAGCAGGACTGGACAATGGACACTGCCCTCGCCCTGGCGGAATACGAGTCTGGCGATTTGGACAGCGCGTTGAAAGACTTTTTGGTTGCCTTCAAGAAACAACCCGACCGCAGTGAATTCTATTTCTTCTATGGCCTGGCCCTGTTAGGCAATGATGAAGCTGAAATGGCGAAAGAACAATTCCAGTTAGCGCTCAACCACGAACCGAAGCTGGAGCTGGCTGGACAATATGTCGGCCTGATTCAAAACCGCTATCAACCCGATATCATTGGCTCTGCCCTACTGTACCTCGTAATTTTGATGATCCTGTTTCCTCTCCACGAATACGGGCATGCATTCGCGGCCTGGAAATTAGGCGATGATACGGCCAGGCTGCAGGGTCGCTTGACCTTAAACCCGGTGGCGCATCTGGATCTGTTTGGGTCCATCCTTTTACCGGCAATCCTTCTTCTCCAGCAGTCGAGTGTCTTGTTCGGTTGGGCGCGGCCTGTGCCGGTTGATCCCAAGAACTTTAAAAACCCCAAAAAAGACGATATGCTCGTCTCGTTTGCGGGGCCGGCAGTCAACCTGATGGTATCCATGGTCTGCATTATTCTGTTGATCGTGGTGATGCTCATCACGCGCTTGCTCTGGCCGGAAACACTATCCTTAAACTTGGTTGACCCATTCGCGGCAACTTCCATGGTTGGCTCTCCGTTTTCCAAAGCCATCCTGGTTTTGATCCTCTTCCTCAAACAAATGTTTTACACCAGCCTCATCCTCGGATTATTTAACCTTCTCCCGGTCCCACCCCTGGACGGATCGTGGATTTTGTCAGGCATGCTTCCACTCAAGCTTCACAATGCGTTTGAAGGTTTACGCCGGTTTGGCTTTCTGCTCCTAATCCTGCTGACACTCACGCCTGTCTTGGATTACCTCTTGGGCGTTCCGATTGGCATTATTTGGATTGGGCTGCGGGGGATGATTGCCACCATCGGTTTTGCATAGCGCTCGTCCAATTGATCCATTTCTCCGCGAGGCCTCAGATTTTCCATCAGGCTTGAACACGGTCAGGATCCTCGGCTTTCAAATGTGCCGTTAGGCTACAGCCGGGGAGTGATCAGGGCTGGACGGGAAATATACCCCTCAATGTTACCTTTGGTTGACGACAGCATAACCCTCCACGGTTATGCTGTTTCTATTCATCATCTCCATCCCAACAGCGCAGCGCGCTGATGGAAATTCCAGCCAATTCGAGGTATCATGAACGCGGAATCGCATTCCCTCACCCACACCAATCGATCACAAAACCGCGCCCCTGCCGGGCGCGCGTCCAAAGGAGTTCGCATGATCCTGACCGTTCTTCTGCGTCTGCTCACCCTGCTCGCTGTTCTGCTGCTGGCGCTGCCCGTCGCCGCGCTCCCCATTGGCAGTGGGGTGCCCGCGCCGGTGTGGATCTCCCTGGCGCTGGTGGTGGTCGCCCTTGTGGTGCTGCTGTTCCGTTCGCGCTGGACGCCGCGCGGGGTCGGGGCGACCCTGCTCGGGATGGTCCTGGTGGTGCTGGCCGCCACCGTCGCCTCGCAGATATATGCCGCCACCCCGCCCATCACCGGCGCGGATGGCAAGCCCCTGCCGGGCAGCATCGCCGTGTTGGAGAAGGTCACGCTCAATGGCAGCCAGCAGTGGATCACCATCCGCGGCCAGGATGCGACCAAACCCATTCTCCTCAACCTGGGCATGGGCGGGCCGGGCGGCGGCGGGTTCGCCACCCGCACGCTCTTCACGCCGCTCGAGAAGGATTTTGTTGTCGTCAGTTGGGATGAACCCGGCACCGGCAAATCCTACAAGGCCGTCCCAATCGAATCGCTGACCCCCGAGCGGTTCATCGAAGACGCGCATGCGCTGACGCTGTACCTGCGCCAGCGCTTTGGCCAGGAAAAAATCTTTGTCTACGGCACGTCCTGGACGAGCATTCTGGGCGTCTGGCTGGTGCAGCGCTACCCCGAACTGTTCTACGCCTACATCGGCAATGGGCAAATGGTCAACACCGACCTGGACGATGTGATGGGTTACGAACTGGCGCTCGAGTACTCCACCGAGCGCGGGGACACGGCTACCGTAACCGCTTTGCGCCGCAACGGCCCGCCGCCGTACAGCGGTGATGGGCTGCTCAACAAATATGTGCTGTATCTGGACGTGCTGAACGACTACATGGGATCGCCACGCTACACGCTGGTCGTGCCGATCGTGCCGTTCTTTGCGCCGGAATACGGGCTGGTCGACAAGATCAACCACACCCGCGGCCTGATGCAGTCGTTCACGGTGGTCTACCCCCAACTGCAGGGCCTGGATTTCACCACCCAGGCGGCGAAGCTGGATGTGCCGGTGTACATTTTTGCCGGGCGGAACGATGTCAACGCCATGTCGTCCCTGGTAGAAGACTATTTCGACATCCTGCAGGCGCCGCGCAAGCAGTTGATCTGGCTGGAGGGCGGGCACGGGCTGGGCTCGGATAACCTGGCCCAGTTCGTCGACGTGATGACCAACACCGTCCTGGCCGAAGCGAAAATTGACGAATGAGGTGATAGGATAAATGATGGATGCCGGTAAGATGAACCCGTTTTTCATTCGATCCTTGGCAAGAAAGGCAGGTCGAGGGATGCTCATCCTGTTTGCAGTCCTCCTGGCAGGTGTTTTGATCCTGCTCAGCATCATTTTGGTCAGAAGCCCGGGGGAACCCGCCCCGATCCTCGGCCCGGACGGGAAGATCCTCGCGGGCAGCATCTCTGAGAAAACGTTTATCACCGTCAATGGGGTGCGGCAGGGCATGTTTCTCCAGAGCAAGGATGCGGCCCATCCTGTGCTGCTCATCCTTCACGGCGGCATGCCGGAATTCATGTTGACCGAGAAATATCCGACCGGATTAGAGGATATCTTTACCGTGATCTGGTGGGAACAACGCGGTTCAGGAATATCCTACAGCGCCGAGATTCCTCCCGAGACGATGACGGCAGAGCAAATGATCGCGGATACGATCGAAGTGACGAATTACCTGCGCAGCCGCTTCCATCAAGACAAGATTTATTTGATGGGCCATTCAGGGGGAAGCTTTATCGGCATCCAGGCTGCCGCGCGTGCGCCCGAGCTGTATCACGCCTATATTGGACAGGCGCAGATTGTGAACGCACTCCAATCGGAAAAGCTGGCTTACGATTACATGCTCGATCAGTTTCAAGCGAAGGGGGACAGCAGGATGGTTCGGCGGCTGCAAGCCGCGCCGGTCTCGCTGGAAGGCGGTGTACCGGCAGGATACCGGGCTGTGCGCGATCAGGCCATGCACAGCTTGGGTGTTGGCACAACGCGCGATATGGATTCGGTGATCACCGGTCTCTTTTTGCCCTCCTGGTTCAGCCGGGATTATACCTTCACGGAAAAAGTGAATTTGTGGCGCGGCAAGGCGCAGGCGGGTATCGCAATTCTGTGGGACACGATGATCAAAACGGACCTATCCCAGCAGGTGACGGAGCTTCGCATCCCGGTCTATTTCTTCTCTGGTGTTTACGATTACACCTGCAATTACAGCCTCTCGAAAGCGTATTTCGAAAAAATCCATGCGCCGGTGAAAGGCTTTTACACGTTTGATCAGTCGGCGCACAGCCCCGCATTTGAAGAACCTGCCAGAGTGCAGAAAATCCTGCAAGAGGATGTATTGGCAGGAACCAATCATCTGGCTGATATTCAATAATGGATGGTACAAAATGAGCCGATTTTCCACGATCCGATTTGCTGTCCTGATCGCCGGATTTCTCCTGGCGGCTTGCGGCAACCAGCCCACGCCGGCAAGCCCAACGGCAGCCGCATCACCCACCGTGCTGGTTGAGCCATCCGCCACCGCTACCGCGGTCTCTTTTCCCGGCACGGCGGTTACGTTTGACCGGCTGAGCCTGGTGATCCCGGCTGGCGTGGCCGCCGGGGGAAACGGCATTCTGGCGCCCGAGACCAAAGGCGATCGTGTCGCGCCGTGGGACGTTGCGCCGGAACACATCCAGTTCACCCTGGACGGCTATGCCCTCGCGGATAAATTCCACCAGCCAAGAATCCATGTCTATCCGGCGCAAGCCTACGCCGAGCTACAGGAACGCGGGACCGCGGCCCAGAGCCTTGAACGGCTGCGCGCGGTGCTGGCCCAGAGCGCCATGGTGAATATCAAAGAGCTGCCCCAGGTGCCATTCTTCAACGTATCGCAAACGCTGGCGGCCCAGGTGGAGGTCATCCCCTTCCAGAACGGTCGGGGCGTGCGCATGGTCACCGAATACGCCATGGCCCGCGCGATCATCAACAACCACGAGCTGTTCTATCACTTCGAAGGTCTGACCGATGACGGGCAGTATTATGTGGTCGCGATCCTGCCGGTGACGGCGCCCGGCCTGCCGGAAGACGGCCAGCCGGGCAGCCCGGTGCCGCCGGGTGGCTTGCCCGTCCCGGACTTTGACGACATGAACGCGAATTGGATGGGCTACTACGGCGACGCGCGGCAAATGCTGCAGGGTCTCGAACCCGGCGCGTACACCCCGAACCTCGACCAACTGGACGCCCTGATCGGATCGCTCACCATCGCGCCCTAGATGGGTTGACATACCCAGAACAAAACGTTCACCGGCATGATCACACTGGAAGGAAAAACGCATGTCGCCGCAATCTGGCCATTTTCCCAGAGGAATCACCATCGCCATCCTGTTGGCCTGCTGCGCCGTATGCCTTCTCGCGCTGGCGGTGGGCGGTTACCTTGTGGTTCAGTCGGCCAGGCCCCAAATCGAGCCCACGCCGGCGCTCACCCAAACCAGCTCCCCAACCACGCCGCCCTCCGCGGACGGCGCGGAAACGCTGGCCATCCTGAAGGACAACCAGGTTCCCGCCGGGGATTGGCGCGATTCAGCCATGCGGTTGAAAGGGATCTCCGGCATTCCCGAAGTGGTGAGCACAGCCCCGGCCAACTACGCCCCCGGCGACCTGGTCGACTTTTACGTCAACAATCTCGATACCCGCGAAAGCCGCGAACTCTCCGCGCAACTGGTCTACGCGACCCAGAACGTCTACTTCTTCGTTGAGCAGGGCGTCGATATCAACACGGATGACGTACGCCGCCTGATCGACGAATTCCAGAACAAGACCTACCCCACCAACCGCGAATTCTTCGGCAGCGAGTGGATCCCCGGCGTGGACGGCGACCCTCGCCTGTATATGCTCTACGCGCGCGGGTTGGGCAAGCATACCGGGGCGTATTATGACAGCGTCAGCCAGTTTTCGCGTCTGGCCCATCCGTATTCCAACGAAAAAGAGCTGATCGTGCTCAACGCCGACGCTGGCCCGTTGCATGACGCCTACTGGCCTCCCACCCTGGCGCACGAGTTCCAGCACATGATCCACTGGTACCAGAACCGCAATGCGGAAACCTGGCTGAATGAAGGCGCATCCATGCTGGCGCAATCGCTCAACGGGTTCGACGCCGGCTCCAAAATGACCTTTCTCAATGGGCCGGACTTGCAGTTGAACGCCTGGGCCGACCTGAGCAGCAACCTGGAAGAAGCCGGCGGCCACTACGATGCGGCTTATCTGTTTATGAAGTACCTCCTCGATCGATTCGGCGGCAAGGCCAGCCAGACCCTGGTGGCCAACCACGCCACCGGCATCATCGCGGTGGATAACACCCTGGCAGCCCTGGGCCTGACCGACCCAACCAGCGGCAGGGCGCTCACGGCTGAAGCTGTGTTTGCCGATTGGACCATCGCCAACTTCCTGAACGACCGCGCGATCTACCAGGGGCAATACGGTTACGATGGCTTTGCCGAAAAAGTGCCGGCCCCAACCGACACCATCTCCGGCTGCCCGACCGGGCCGATTTCCGCCAGCGTACACCAGTTTGGCGCGCGCTATATTGAGATCAACTGCCAGGGCAACCTGACCATCCACTTCGCCGGCGCGCACCACGTGCCAGTGGTGCCCACCCAACCGCACGGCGGGCGCTACGCCATGTGGAGCAGCCGCCAGGACGAGAGCGACACCACCCTCACCCGCGCGTTTGATCTGAGCGGGGTAACATCGGCCACGCTCCACTATTGGGCCTGGTGGAAAATCGAGACGGATTACGATTACGTCTATGTCGAAGTCTCCACGGATGGTGGGAAGACCTGGAAGATCATTCAAACCCCATCCGGCACCGGCGCCAACCCGGCAGGCAGCAACCTGGGCTGGGGCTACACCGGCTGTTCGGGCGGTGGCGAGACGGGCCAGGGCTGCGACCCGCAATGGGTGAATGAGCAGGTGGATCTCTCTGCCTATGCGGGGCAAAAAATTCTGGTGCGGTTCGAATACATCACCGACGCGGCGTTGAGTTATGACAGCTTCCTGCTGGACGATATCACCGTGCCGGAAATTGGCGACATCTGCGGCTTTGAACAAGACGCCTGCGGCTGGGACAGCCAGGGGTTCGCGCGCGTGGATAATGTTTTGCCGCAGACCTTTGTGGTGCAGTTCATTCACCGCTCGGGCGCGCAGACCAGCGTCGAACGCCTGCCGCTGGATGCCAACCGGCAAGGCAGCATGTCGCTCAACCTGAACAGCGGCGATACCGCCATCCTGGTAATCTCGGGCACAACGCCGTTCACCACCCAAAAGGCGAGCTTCGTGCTTGAGATCGAATAACGTGCCGGTCAAGCCGGGTTGGGCACGCCGCTGCCAGGCGTTTGGCTTTGCCGGCAGTCCAGCCCTCGATACCGGCGAAGTAAGCAGTTTTCTTCATTAGCAATGATCCGGCGCATGGAAATCCACATCCATACGCCGGATGATTTTCCTGTGCCTGTTTCCATAAAAAACGGTAACTACTCAGCAAGAGGCAGAATTTGAGCAGGTACAAAAAACGAATCTATACAAATATATTGATGAATGAATGAACCGATAGTATTGTATAATTGCAAACGTATCCACCCTGCGATTAATAAATCCGCCATATTTCTACCAATTCCGCAGTGACCCGTCCATCGGGTCTGGCTGAATTCTGCTTGTTGGACGGGTCTCATGTTGTCCTCCCAGATACTGACAACCAAGCTGTTTCCTCCACCGCCCCGGAGGAATCATGTCGTCCGCCCGCGGTTGGTGGAGCGGCTGAATGCCGGAATCCAGGATGGACGGCGCGTCCTCCTGGTTTCGGCGGCCGCCGGATTTGGCAAGACCACCCTGGTGAGCGCGTGGATTACGGAAGAGCAACTGCGCCCATCGGTGGCCTGGGTTTCGCTGGATGAAGGCGACAATGACCCAATCCGCTTTCTGGCCTACCTGATCGCCGCCCTCCAGCAGGTTCACACCGAGATAGGCGCCGATGTGCTGCCCGTCCTGCAATCTCCCCAGCCTGCCCCGTGGACGGAACTGGTCGTGCAGCTCATCAACCAGATCGCCTTCATGGGAAAACCGGTTGTGCTCGTGCTGGATGATTATCATCTGATCACGGCGCCGGCGGTTCACCAGGCCGCCATGATGCTCATCGAGCACCAGCCGAACCATATGCACACCGTCATCATCACCCGCGAGGACCCGCCCCTGCCCCTGCCCAAGATGCGCGTGCGCGGTCAGGTAACCGAGATACGCGAGCGCGACCTGCGCTTCACCCTCCCGGAAGCAGAAGCCTTCCTGGTGGAAGCGATGGGCCTGACGCTCTCCTCCGATGAAGTGGCCAAGCTGAAAGAGCGCACGGAAGGCTGGGCGGCCGGGATGCA